>JASGFO010000006.1:0-43972 GCA_047605505.1 Gordonia sp. (in: high G+C Gram-positive bacteria)
TCGACGAGCACCTCCCGGCAACGTCGATCCGCGAGGTCGGCGCCGACATGTTCTGTCTCCCACTGAACACGCAACGGCGGATCGTCGGCGGCGTCAGCGAATTCGAGTCGCGGCATGTCCGGGAAGCGTTCCGCCACGGCGTTGGCAACGCGCTTCTCGTCGGAGGGACGGATGAGGACCGTCAAGATGGCTTCGTGTTCGGACACTCCGGGACCGTATCCATGCCGTTACGACGCGCACATCAGGGATTTCCCCGAAGTCGCCTCTGAGGGGATCTTCTTCATCTCAAGCTCGCAACCCGACCTACGCACTACCAGTACTCCTCAACTGGTATCGCATGGCGATTTCCGCTGTGCTTGACTCGGGACATGCTTACTGACGAGACCCACGACGCCGTACTCCGGCTGGTGTCTTCCATGTCGCCGGCCGAGCAACGCGAACTCGTCGACAGCCTGCTGAGACGCAACCCCATCGATACCTCCTTCGCGCTGAGCAAGCCCAAGCCGCCGACGCTGCTGCGCAAGCCGCGCAAGGTGCGTGGCTTCCAGGTCCGGATCGACCTGCTCGGCGTGAAGCCGCCGATCTGGCGGCGCCTGATCCTGCCCGGCGACCTGACCCTCGACTGTGTGCACGCTGTGCTCAACGAAGCGATGGGGTGGACCAACAGCCACCTGCACCGGTTCCGCACGGGCAACGACCCGTACGCGCCGCACTTCATCACCGAGTTCGACCTGTCCGAAGGGGACAAAGGGTCCTCGAAGACGACGTCCGCCTCGACCAGGTGGTGGCCGCGAAGGGCGACCGGCTCTGGTACGACTACGACTTCGGTGACGGGTGGGAGCACGTCGTCAAGGTCGAAGCGGTCCTTCCGGAGCCTCCCGAGGGCATCGAGCTCGTCACCGGCCGCCGGGCCTGCCCGCCGGAGGACGTCGGCGGCCCGTGGGGCTACGACGGCCGTCGCCCGATGGGTCGAGAGCGGATGCGACAAGACCTTGCTGCCCGAGCAGTTCGAGAACGCCGAGCACGCGAAGGAGTGGCTCCCGCTCGGCGGGCACCCCGCCGCCTTCGATCTGGAGGCTGCACGCATCGCGGTCCGAGACGTGCTTGAGCCCGGTGACGGCTGAGACCAGCGGAAACCCACCACGTTGACCCCGAACCAGGCCGAAACGCGTTGGCGTCGCAACATGTGATCAGCAAGAAAGTGTGAGGAACTACCGTGTTGATCGTTCGGGCGACCAAGAAGTTGCGGGACAAGATCGGCGGCGTCCCGCCGGGGCCACACGAGGAGTCAGCGACGGTGCTGGGTGACTGGTACGCCAACCTGCTGACCTGGCGGCGACCGCACGTCATCCTCGTGAATGCGCGAACGCGGGTCCCCGTCATCACGCCGTTGGCTCCGGCGAAGGGGCTCGCGAAGCGGCTGCCGGATGTCATCGCCGATGCGTTGCTGGCTCTCGGGGTCGAGCGGGACTTTGTCGACGCCGAGCGCGAGCGGATGGGGCAGGTGCGGATCGCGCCCACTGCCGACAGGTCGGTGGTGGGCTCCATGAACGATTTCGCCTTCCTCGCCGACCATCGGCGCCATCAGGCCGGCAACGACCTTGACGAGGTCAACCTGCACGAGCTGTCGAAGGAGCTCGCTCACGTCCCGTGCGGGCCGCTCTACAAGTCCCACACGTACCCGGACGCCGAACTGCATGCGTTTCTCGCCAGTCTCGGTGGGTTGTGATGGCGCTGGACCGGATCGCGCCAAGCGTGAGGCGGCGACACGCGCACGATCCGGAGCGGTCGAGGTGACGGGCCGGCCTCGGCGAGGTCGCCGTGTCTCGTTTCCGCTGATCGCCTCTGATGGTCCGACCGTGACTCACGCTGAGATCGCGGCGGCCGACGCACTGGCGGAGGAAGAGATCGACCTGCGCCGGGCGTTCGGGTGACGGTGCTCGACGTCGGACCGCTCCTTGCCCCTCCTTGCCCGGTCTGGCGCCGTCACGAGGCGCACGAGCATGCGGTGGCCTGGCTGAGCCACTCCGAATGACCCACGGTCGCCGAGGTCGCCTACATGCGTGACGACAGCACCAGTTTGCGGTCGCCGAAGATGGCAGTGACTTCGACGGTGCCGCCGAGGGCTTCGACGTAGGCCCTGAGCGTGGCCAGTCCGGAGCGGTCGAGGTGACCGGACTCCAGAGCGGAGATGGTCGGCTGTGTGATCGCCATCCGATCGGCGAGTTCTTTCTGGGTCACGCCTTGCTCTTCACGGATCTCGCGGAGTCGGTAGGCGCGCTCCTCGGTCTTCATGCGCGCGACGTGCTCGGCAATGACAGCATCGTCGACGGGACGCTTGGCACGCACATCGCTCCAGCTACTGGTCTTGGTCATCTCACTCCTCCACACTGTCGAGCCATTCATCAAACCTGTCGTCCGCGATCGGGATGTTCTTCTCGTACCACCGCTCCCACCTGCCTGCCTTGGCTCCTGCGACCACGAGGATGGCCCGCCGTCTGGGGGTCGAAGGCGAACAGGACCCGGATCTCACTACGGCCCGCCGAGCCGGGCCGCAACTCCTTCATGGTGTGTGATGACGAGAGCCCTTGATCCGGTCAGCGGTCGGTCGCCCGAGCGTGGGACCGTCGGACTCCGGTCGAGTGATCGCGGCCGCGACCAAGGAGTAGGTCTCGTCGTCGAGTTGGAGGACCCACGACTCCGCCTCCTTCCAGAGCCGTACATCCCATGGCACACCCCCAACAATAGATCAGAGTCGATATCGACTCAAGGCTATGTCGACGATTCCTCGGTCAGCAACGCTGTGATGACCTCGGCGGTATTCGGGTGCCGCGGCTACCGGGCGCGGCCGATGAGCATCGCGATCACGACGGCACCGGCGGCCAGAATGATCCCGCCGGCGAGGAACACGTCGTGGAATCCGTGGATGGTGGCGTCGGGGATGGCGCCGGGGTGTGTGGTGAGGTAGTCGGTGGTGGCGCTCGCGGCGATGGTGCCGAGGATGGCGAGGCCGAGTGATCCGCCGATCTGTTGGGTCGTATTGACCAGTGCGCTGGCCGCGTCGGAGTCGGTGTCGGTGATGTCGGTCATCGCCGACGCGGGCGCGGTGACGAAGACGAGTCCGCATCCGACGGTGGCGACCACCATGCCCGGCACGAGGTGTGCGGGGTAGTGGCTGGTGGCGTTCAGACCGGTGAGCAGGAACATTCCCGCGGCGGTGAGGATCAGTCCGGCGACCAGGAGTGTGCGAGGTGTGACCCGCAGCATCAGCCGTCCGGCGATCCCGGCGCCGAGGCCGACACCCAACGCCGACGGCAGGAATGCCAGTCCGGTGTGGAGCGCGGTGTAGTCGCGGATTCCTTGCATGTAGTACGAGAGGAAGAGGAAGACGCTGAACAGCCCGGTGCCGGAGAGCAGGCTGGCCAGATACGCGCCGCCGCGCGAGCGATGCAGCACGATCCGCAGCGGCAGCAACGGGTGCGTGCTGCGGGCCTCGATCACGACGAAGGCGAGGAGCAGTACGGCGGCGGCGACCAGCGCGGTCACCGTCACGCCGGCCGTCCAGCCCTTCTCCTCTCCCTTGGTGATGCCGAAGATCAGGCTCATCAGGCCGAGCGTCGCGGTGACGGCTCCGGGCACGTCGTACCGGGTCCTCCCGCCGGTCCTGCTCTCGATCAGCACGACCAGGCCGATCGCCAGGGCGACCACGCCGACGGGCACGTTGACGAGCAGGCACCAGCGCCACGACGTGTACTCGGTCAGCAGTCCGCCGACGATCAGGCCGATCGCCACGCCCGCGCCGGACACCGCACCGTAGACGCCGAAGGCGGTTCCACGCTCCTTCGTGCGGGTGAACGTGACGGACAGGATCGCCAGCCCGGCCGGCGCCATGAGTGCGGCAAATGCCCCCTGGAGTCCGCGCGCGACGAAGATCATCCACGCGTGCGTCGCCAGTCCGCCCCAGGCGGAGGCAGCAGCAAACCCGACCAGCCCGGTCAGCAGGGCACGCTTGCGTCCGACGGAATCGGCGACCCGGCCGCCAAGTAACAGCAATGAGCCGAAGATGAGCGCGTACGCGGTCACCACCCACTGCCGGGCGTCGTCGGAGATGCCCAGCGTCTCCTGGATCTCCGGCAGCGCCACGTTCACCACCGAGGCATCCAGCGCCAGCATCAACTGCACCAGGGCAATCAGCCCCAGCGCCCACCAGCGCCTCGGGCTCAGCCCCACGTCAGCGTTGGTGTCCGCCGGGCTCGCAGCCGGGTACTCGGTCATCGTTCGCACGCCCTTCCATTCGTTGCGCCGGCAGCCAGCCCGGGCAAACTCTAACAATGCTTGACTTGATCGATGTTAGAGTCATGCTATGTTAGAGTCAAACATTGTTAGAGTTTCGTGTTCACCTGCGAGGAGGAGTTGTCGATGGTTCAGGTGCGGCGCGGTGATGTGGTGGCCGGGGGCTTGGAGCTGCTGGACGCCGACGGTCTGGAGGCGTTGACGACGCGCAAACTTGCCGCGCATCTCGGTCTGCAGGCCGGCAGTCTGTACTGGCATTTCCCCAGCAAGCAGGCGCTGTTGGAAGCCATGGCCGACGAGCTGATCGCGGGGGTGGGCGTGCCGGCGCCGGGGGGTACCTGGGATCAGACGATGGCCGAGTTCGCCCACCGGCTCCGGCGCGCGCTGCTGTCCCGCCGGGATGGCGCGCGGGTCGTGGCCGGCTCCTATGTCACCGAGCAGAACACCGTGTCGATCAGCCGTGCCTGGGTCCAGGCCGCCCACGAGCGTGGTCTCGACCTGGACGATGCGGTGTGGGCGGGCTTCGCGATCTTCAGCTTCGTCCTGGGTCACGTCATCGAAGAGCAGGGCATGGCCGAGCTGACCGCCGAGCAGCAGGCCGCGAAATCGCAGACGGCACTGTCGGACACCCGCCATCCCGACGAGATCGCCTCGGCGCTGGTCCGGGCCGTGCTGGCTGATCCGGATGATCGCTTCGCGTTCGGCCTGAACCTGTATCTGGATGGGCTGCGACAGCGGCAGGCGAAAGCCTCGACACGGTCACAGGGGGGCACCGCGGCCCGTAGCGCGACGACAACAGATGCTCGGAGGGCGGACTGATATGCCCCTGCTTCCCAGCGTTCGCCGCCCACGTGAACGAGCGATGATCACCCTTGAAGTCGCCGCCGTCGAACGCCTCAGTCCGGGCTTCGCCCGCGTGACGCTCGCCGGTGCCGGGCTCGACAAGTTCCGGCCTGCGGGTCCCGATCAGGGATTCAGAATGTTCTTCCGTCGCCCGGGACAACAGCGTCTGAGCATGCCGACGATCGCCAACGAGGCGTGGATGGCACAACTGATCGTGCAACCGGTTTCCCGACGGCCGTGGGTCCGCATGCACACCGTCCGGGCCATTCGCCCCGACGAGCGCCAACTCGACGTGGAGATCGCCCTTCACGACGGACCGCACGGACCGAGCCCCGCCACCACCTGGGCGCTGAACACCGGTCCGGGCGACCCGGTGGGCATCTTTGACGAGGGCTACACCTACCAACCCGTCCTTGACGCGCGCCGACAGCTTCTCGTCGCCGACGAGAGTGCACTGCCCGCCGTGCTTGCCATCCTCGAACAAGCCTCCCCGACACTCTCCGCCGAAGTCTTCCTCGAAGTCCCCACCGACGCCGATATCCGTCCAGACATCGCCTGCCCCGAGGACACGACGATCCACTGGCTGCCCCGTGACAACCCCACGCTCACACCGGGAACCCTCGCGCTGGAAGCGGTGCGGAATGCCAACCTGTCGATCTCACCCGACTACACGTGGGTCGCCGGCGAATCGGCGCTGGCCACCGGTGTTCGTCGCCACCTCGTCGGCGACCGTCGCTTCCCCAAGTCCACCATCACCTTCACCGGATACTGGCGCCACGGCCACGCCGCGCCCGGCTGAGAAATCCCTGCGCTGAGTGGCCAGTGAATTGGTTCCCGACAGTGATATCGTGACGACGATATCGGAGGTGATCGGGTGTGGAGCAGATTCTGATTCGGGACCTTCCTGCGGGAACGAAGGGGGCGCTCAAGGCGCGTGCCGAACAGCATCGCCGATCCGTCGAGGCCGACGCACGAGAGATCTCGCCGACGCTCCCCGACGTGAGCCGGTCACCCTCGTCGAACCACTCGGCGTCGTCTGCCTGAACCTGTGGGCGCCCACACGTGTAACGACGGTGTGCGCGTGCTGTCCCTGGCGATCCAGCGACGGCACTCCGCTGCGGGTCCGCCGGGCAGCAGGTTGTGATCCATGAGTTCACACGGCGCGAGTTTGGCGAGTCCGTCATCGTGGCACATCGTCGTGATGGGCGTCAGTGGATGCGGAAAGACGACCGTAGGAAACACTCTGGCGCACCGGCTTGGACTTCCGTTCGCCGATGCCGACGATTTCCACCCCGAGGCGAACGTGGCCAAGATGGCCGGCGGCCAGCCGTTGACCGACGAGGATCGGTGGCCGTGGCTCGATGCGGTCGGGACGTGGCTGGCCGGGCGCCCAGAGGGGGGAGTGGTGGCCTGTTCGGCACTTCGGGTGGCGTATCGCGACGCGATTCGTCGGCGATGGCCCGAGGCCTATTTTCTCCATCTCGATGGGGCGATGGAGGTGGCAATCCGGCGAGTGGCGGCGCGCATAGGGCATTTCCTGCCAGCGGGCCTCGTGCAGTCGCAGTACGACCTCCTCGAACCGCTGGAAGACCGCGAAGCGGGCGCGGCCATCTCCTTCGATGCCCCCGTCACCCAGATCATCGCTCAGGCACTGCGTGTGCTCGGTGCAGCGGACGGAGCGTCGGTGTGAACATCCTGGCGGCGGATTGCTGAACTCGCTCGGTGCCGCGTTCGGAAAGATCCTCGTCGACTCCGCAGGTGCGGCCAAGGCCGTCGACACGATCATCGACCGCTCGAGCACGCGGTCGCTGTTGTGGGCCATGGGTGCCATCGGCGCGATCATCGCCTTCCCATTTGACAGTCACCGCGATTCTGGTGCCGGTCAGCGTGGAATTCGTCGTGGTTTCGGCACTATCGCCCGTTCTCATCGCGTGGGTGGTCGCCGTCCTCATCCGGTTGGCCACGGGCTCGGCAACGGTCGCGACGAGGGGGCAAGACCATGGGAAATCTCGCGTTAGGTTACTAGTCACTAACAATTAACTAGTAGGCTGCGGCGTATGGCAGCACGAATGCGCGGTGCGGACCGCCGCGCCCAGGTCCTCCAGATCGCGGCGCGCGAGTTCGCCGAGCACGGCCTGCACGGCGCGTCGACGGAGACGATCGCCCGGGAGGCGGGGATCACCCAGGCCTACGTCTTCCGGATGTTCGGGACGAAGAAGGCGCTGTTCCTCGAACTCGTCACGACCGCGTTCGAGCGAATGAGTGCGGGCATGCTTCAGGCCGGGCAGGGAGTGGACGGCATCGCGGGCCTGCAGCGTATGGGCGCGCAGTACTTCGACCTGCTTGCGGACCGGACCTCGCTGCTCCTGCAACTCCAGGGCTTCGCCGCGTGCGGCGATCCTGAGGTCCAGGAGGCCGTGCGCGAGCGGTTCGGCCGGATGTGGCAGGTGGTCGCCGAGACCACCGGCCTGGATGCGGTCACGGTCAAGTCGTTTCTCGCGTTCGGGATGCTGCTGAACGTGGGCGCCGCGCTCGACGTCGAACAGCTCGACGAGCCGTGGGCGACCGGTGTCCGCACGCGCATCCAACCCGGATTGTTCGAGCACATCACGGACGAGACGAACCGATGACGCCGCGGGCCGTCGCGCGACGTCTCGGTCCGGCGCTGGTGACGGTCGCCTTCCTCGGTGCCGTGATCGGCGGCGTCGGCGCGCCGCTCATCACGTCCGTCGCCGTCGACCTCGCCGTGCCGCTCGACGCCGCGCAGTGGACCTTGACGGTCACCCTGTTCTCGGGTGCGATCTCGGCGCCCGTGCTCGGCCGGCTCGGAACCGGATCCCACCGCCGCGCCGCACTGCTGACCACACTGGCCCTCGTCGCCCTCGGTGGTCTCCTCACCGCGATCCCGTCACCGTTCGGGATACTGGTGCTCGGTCGCGCCCTGCAGGGGCTCGGGCTCGGCGCGGTCGCCCTGCTGATGAGCATCGCCCGCGATCACCTGCCGGAGGGCCAGGCACAGTCGGCGGTCGCGACCATCTCGGTGGCCGGCACCGTCGGTATCGGCGTCGCCTATCCGCTGATGGGCCTCGTCGACCAGCTCGCCGGGCTCCGCATCGCCTACACCGTCGGGTTCCTGCTGTCACTCTCGGCGGTGCTCGTGGCCTGGTGGACGATCCCGCACGACGAGCCGCGGCCCACGCCGCGGGTCGATGTTCCCGGCGCGGTCCTGCTGGGCGTCGCGACGCTCGGTCTCCTGCTGGCCGTCGCGCAGCCTTCGGTCTGGCACACGCCGTGGGTGGGGGTCACGATCCTGCTCGTCGCGGCCCTCGCGTTCGGTGTCTGGGCGAGTTGGGAACTCCGCACGCCCACGCCTCTGGTGGATCTCCGGCTTCTCGTGGCCGGCGGCGTCCTGCGCGCGAATGTCGCGATGTTCGTCGCGGGCGTCGGGATGTACCTGCTGTTCTCGCTGCTGACCCGATACGTCCAGACACCCGCCGACGTCGGGGCGAGCGTAGCGACGGGAGATGTCGGCTACGGATTCGGATTCTCCGGCGTGCTGGCCGGGGCCGCGCTCATCCCGTTCTCCGTCTTCGGTTTCGTCGCGGGCAAGCTCATGCGCCGATGGACGGCCCGCATCACCGCGCCATCCGTCTTCGTCGTCCACGCGGCGTGCGTCGTCGTCGCGGCGATTCTCTTCGCCGTTGCGCCCGGGTCACTCGTCGCGACACTGACGGCGATGGCGGTGCTCGGCTTCGGTGTCGGCGGGGCCTCCGCGATCATGCCGACGCTGGTGCTCGACGGGGTACCGCGACAGGAGACGTCGAGCGTGCTGTCGATCAACCAGATCGTGCGCACCGTCGGATTCAGTATCGGGAGCGCGGTCGCGGGTCTTTTCCTGGCCACCGCGACACCGGACGGGGAGTTGTTCCCGGATGAGCACGGCTACCCGACCGCAGCTCTCTGCGTGCTGCCTCTGCTCGTGGTCGCCGCCGTGGTGATCGTGGCTTCGTGCGGTGCACCACGGCAACCTGATTCCGGGGGCGTGCGTCGGTGATGAGAAGGCGATCTCCGCGGCCGAGAGCCGGAAGGTGACCGGAACCGAGATCGCGCCGAGTCGAGCGGTGGCGAAAAGGGTCTCCAGCAGTGCGGTCGAGTGTGCGGTGACGATGATCAGGAGGAGCGTCAGTCCGCGCAGCAGCCGTGCGCAGCCTCGCCACCCTGCTCGCCGACGCGGCAGAAGCACGACGCGGTGATCGGGACGTCGGCGTAGGCGGTGGCCAGGCGCAGCCGGCTCGCGATCAGTGCGGCCTCGGCGTCCCGGCCCAGCCGCACCAGACATTCGTGGTAGCCGTGCAGCGCCCACACGTTGTCGGGATGTTGGAGTGCCCGCGGCAGCGACGAGTCGAGTCCCAGATCCGCCGCATAGATCGCGGCGGCGTCGTCGATCCGCCCCCGCTCCAGCAGGAGTGCTCCGAGCGCGTGCCGGGTCGGCTGCATCCAGCCCCACGGCTCGTCGTAGGGGAGGGCGTCATCTCTGCGGACCGCCTCCCGCAGCAGGGTGAAGGCCTCCTCGAACTGTCCGGTCCGATAGGTGATTTCGCCGTCGAGCATCGCCTCGGCGACGCGCAGGATGTCGATGCACGTGTTGTTGAACAACATCCGTGAGTTGGGAACCGTCGTCAGCGCGTCACGGAACCGCTGCTGCTCGGTGCGGGCCTCGTCGACGCGTCCCAGCACCGCGAGGGCGATGCCGCGCGCGTACCGCATCGTGGCGGTCAGGACGCAGTGGAGCGCGGGATCGTCGGGCAGGGGTAGCGCGAGGATTTCCTCCCAGCGTCCGAATCGCACGAGAACATGTGCTCGGGAGGTGAGGAAGCCCTCCAGCCAGTCGGCCATCGGCGGTGATTCGACGCGCAGGAGCGATTCCGGGATCTCCTCCTCAAGCGCGGTCGCCGACTCGAGTGCGGTCTCCAGCCGGCCGGCGAACATTGCCGCATAGATGCGGAAGTGCAGGTCGTGTGCGCGATAGAGCGTTGCGAAATTGAGTGCACCCCGGTTCTCGACGAAGCGCCGGTCGGCGCGGATCGCGTCGCCGTTGGACGCGATGGCCCGTCGATAGTCGCCGCACAGGATGTCCAGGTGCGTCGGCATGTGTTCGAGATGTCCGGCATCGGGTACCAGGCCGCGCAGAAGATCGGCGACGGGCATCGCGGCCTCCGGCGTCGGCGACATCTCCATCAGGTGGATGTAGAAATGCAGCACACCGGGGTGTTCGCGGCCGCCGGGCAGCGCCAGCGCGGCCTCGAGCACGGCCTTGGCCTCGCCGGTCCGTGATCCCGGTGCATACTCGCCGACGGTGATATCCCACAATTCCCACGGTGTCAGGTTCATCAATGCGTCGGCGTAGAGCGCGGCGACGTCGAGGTCGTCGGGAAATCGCCGGTACACGTCACCCATCGCGTCGGCATAGGCCTGATTCCAGATGGGTTGCTCCGCGGTGGAGGGCCCGGTCGCGGCGGGATAGCGGGCCAAGAGTGCCTGTGCGAGTGCGGTTTCCACGGTGTCGGTGTCGGTGGTGTGTGCGATGGCTGCGGTCGCCGCGGTGTGTGTGCGCTGGGCGGTGGACCGCAACTCGTCGGGGTCGAAGAACTCCCACGGCTTGTTGTAATTGGGGCCCAGTGTGTAGGCGAGACCCCACTGCGCCATCGCGCAGTGGGGATCGGCGGCGAGCGCCTGGTCAAAACAGAAGACCGCCTCCTCGTGATTGAAGCCGTATGACCAGATCAGGCCGCGATCGAACCATGTCTGCGCCTCGTCGCAGCGCGTGTCGACGGGCCGGTGGTAGGAACCGAGATGGAAATAGTCGTTCATGGTCACGCCGTGGTCTCCTCGATTGCCGAGCGCTGATGGTCAACGGCCATGCTGTCACCATGACGTCCGGCCCCGCATGGTTCGCGCCAGTGTCCGTCGGGTGGCGCGCCCGTCGATATCGGTGGCTGACCAGGTGATTTGCCCGTACCGGGTGCGGCCGAGTACGGTGAATAGGTCAACGCGGGGTGGAGCAGCTCGGTAGCTCGCTGGGCTCATAACCCAGAGGTCGCAGGTTCAAATCCTGTCCCCGCTACCAAAGAAATGACCCGTCACTGTGGTGAATCCCTCGCCGCGGTGGCGGGTCATTGATGTTGCGATACCCGAATGTGGCGCGTGCTCAATCAAATGGACGTGGACGCGACGCGGTCGAGGACCGCTTGGCCGGTCACGGTGACTACTGTTGCCGTATCACACCGGCCAGGCACAGGAGATCGTATGGGCAGCGCACGCGCAGTGGACACCGAACTTGTGACACTCACATTGTCGCAGGAGGGGAGGGTGCTCACGGCGCGGTTCGATCAGCCTCCGCACCACTTCGTCACCATCGACCTGGTACGTGATCTCGACCGGCTCACCCATGCGGTCGACCGTGATCGCGGCGTGGGTGCCGTCGTGCTCACCGGAACGCGGCAGAGCTTCCTGACGCACGCCGACCCGGCTGCCCTTGCCCCGATCACCGAGCTTCCGCACCTCCGGGGTGACGTGCTCGCGCCGCTGATTGCGTTGCAGGCCCGCCTGACCCGGGTGCCCGGCTCGATCAGGTTGCTGGAACGGCTCGGTGCGACCACCTCGGCCGTTGCCTGGGGGGCGCGCTGGAAGCGGGCGACCCTGCGCATGAACCGGTCCGGCACGGTCTATATCGCGGCGATCAACGGCCCGACCACGGGCGGCGGCCAGGAGATCGCCCTGGCCTGTGATCTGCGCTATGCGGAGGACGCCGACCACGTGCGGATGGGTCAGATCGAGACTCTCGCCGGGCTCATCCCCGGCGGCGGGGGAACGCAGCGTCTGCCGGCGATGATCGGGCTCGGCCGCGCCATCGAACACGTCCTGGAAGGCTCGTCGCTGTCGGCGCGGGCGGCCTTCGAGTTGGGCATCGTCACCCGGCTCACGCCGCCGGGCGAGGTGCTGACCGCTGCACAGGACACTGCGGCACGCCTCTCGCGTCGTTCGCCGTCGGCGATTGCCGAGGCCAAGAGGTCGCTGTACTTCGCGTCCCGGTGGCCACTGTCGATCGGCCTGGACCGGGAGCTCGCGGGGTTTGTGTCGGCCGGATCGACCGGTGCCGCCAAGGATGTGCACCGCGCGTTCCACGAGGACATCGAACGCACCGGGACCTCGCCGTTGATCGGCGATGCGACCGCATGGCGGGACGGTACCCGGGTAGATCAGGTGTGACCCGGTGTGAGATCGGCCGGCGAGCGGCGTGTCGATCGATCCGACGGGGAATGCGTGGTGTGACGAGTCTCATATCGACGATGTGTCACATTCACTCAGTGTCTTCTGCGTGGTTTCCCGCATGTCGGCCGGGGCCGGCCGCGTGAAGCTGTGACGCATGACAAATCCGAACGATGTTCCACAGTCCGCAACCACGGCAGCGTTTCAGCTGCAGGCGATCCTCGCCTTTGTCGTCAGCCTGGCCGCCGCGGTCACCGGCGTCTGGAACCTGCCCCTCGATCCCTGGCAGCGCGGGTTCTTTGCGATCACGGTGCTGTTTCTGGTCTCCAGCACCTTCACCCTCACCAAGGTCATCCGGGATCGCCAGGACCAGCACTCGGTCATCACCCGCCTCGACGAGGCCCGCATGGAGAAACTCATCGCCGAACACGATCCCTACAAGGGGGTTGCCTGAGGTTCAGATTCTGACCGGTCATCCGGGCGATGCCGGCCGGTCGGGTTTTCCGGAGACGTAAGGTGCGCCGATGGCGGCATCCGCCGGTTCTGCCCGGTTGCGTCGGTGATGGGAGCTCTCGACCGGCGTTGGGCCCCGCTCGTCGGTGAATTACTGCGTGCCGCAGCCATTGCAATGATCTGCGGTGAGGTCGGCCGCACGGTGTCGCCGGCCGTGTTGAGAAAATACCGCCGCACTCCGGAACACGTTGGTGTCGTTGCCTTTTCCGTCCACGGCGGTCGCGTCCACCACGCGCTGGCCGCCCTCACCGCAACAGTTCTCAGCAGTCGGCGAACACCCACACGGATATGGCTGGGTGATATCGACGGGCCGGCCCGCCGGCATTCCCGGCCGGATCTGGCTGGGTGCCACCGCCACGCCACGCCGCGGGTGTGGGCGGGTCGCCGACCGAAACGGCCGTCGGCGATTGTATTCCGGCGATCTGGTGTTATTGTTTGAGAAGACCGGTTACACGTCGAAATCTCGACCACGAAGAGGGGAAGTCTGCATGGCCCGCACGACCGTGATCCAATATGTCGATGATCTCGATGGCAAGCCACTGAAGGATGCCATCACGATCTCGTTCAGCATCGACGGTGAGAGCTACGAATTCGACACGTCGCCCTCGCACGCCAAGGAGTTCCACAAAGATCTCGAGAAGTACGTGGAGGCCTCGCGGTCGGCGGCCCCCGAGCCTGCGCCGGTAAAGCCGGCGCGGCGTCGTCGTAAGCCTGCCGCGCCCGATACCAAGGTCGTGCGTGAGTGGGCCCGGGAGGCCGGTTACGAGGTGAGCGAGCGCGGTCGTATCTCCGCCGACATCATTGCCGCCTACGAAGCCGCCAACTGATGGTCGTGCATCCCCCCTGGCCAGGTGGCCAGGGGGGATGACCGCTTGGCGCTCAGGAATGACCGATCGTCTTTTTTGCGAGAAAGCCGACCATCCCGGTATGTGATGCAGATTACCCTCGGGAGTCATGGGCACTTACCGTGAGGCATTCAGCAGCAGCATCAACGATCGCGAGTCCTTCTGGCTCGCCGCGGCGGCAGACGTCGAGTGGTCGACACCACCCACGGTTGCACTCGACGACAGCAATGCGCCGATCTACCGGTGGTTCCCGGACGGCCGGCTGAACACCTGTTACAACGCCCTCGATCGTCACGTCGCCGCCGGGCACGGTGACCGTCTCGCCCTGATCTGGGATTCGGCGATGGTCGGCGAGATCATCCGATTCACCTACACCGAACTTCTCGACAGCGTTTCGCACTTTGCCGGTGTTCTGACCGCGCAGGGGGTGACCGCCGGTGACCGCGTTGTCATCTATCTGCCGATGATTCCCGAGGCCGCGGTCGCGATGCTGGCCTGTGCACGTATCGGCGCGATCCACTCGGTGGTATTCGGCGGGTTTGCCGCACCCGAGCTCGCGACGCGTATCGACGACGCCGAGCCGGTGGCGATCATCACCGCCTCCGGTGGTCTTGAGCCCGGGCGGACGGTCGAGTATCTGCCGATGGTTGCGCGGGCACTCGAATTGTCGGCCAACCCGCCGTCGACGGTGATCGTCAAGAACCGCGATCAGATCCCCGGGTCGGCGGCCGACCACGACGGCTGGTTGGACTGGGATGCCGCGGTCGCCGATGCGCGCCCCGCCGACCCGGTCGACATGGCGGCCACCGACCCGTTGTACATTCTCTACACCTCCGGAACCACCGGAAAACCCAAGGGCGTCATCCGCGACAACGGTGGCCATGCAGTCGCGCTGACCTGGTCCATGCGCAACATCTACGACATCACCGCCGGTGACGTGTGGTGGACCGCCTCCGATGTCGGCTGGGTGGTCGGGCATTCCTACATCGTCTACGGGCCGCTGCTGGCCGGGGCCACCACGATCCTCTACGAGGGCAAGCCGGTCGGCACCCCGGATGCGGGCGCGTTCTGGCGGGTCATCGCCGAACACCGCGCCAAGGCGTTGTTTACCGCACCCACCGCGATCCGTGCCGTACGCAAGGCCGACCCCGACGCGAAACTCCTTGAACAGTACGATATCTCGTCGCTGCAGACCCTGTTTGCCGCCGGTGAACGACTCGACCCCGACACCCTGGGATGGGTCACCGAGACGCTCGGTGTGCCCGTCGTCGACCACTGGTGGCAGACCGAGACGGGCTGGGCGATCGCGGCGAATCTCCGTGGCCTGGAACCGATGCCGATCAAACCCGGCTCGCCGACCGTGCCGGTGCCCGGCTATCGCGTGGGCGTCGTCGACGCCGAGGGCAATCACGTGGCACCCGGCGCCGAGGGCAACATCGTCATCGAACTGCCGCTCCCGCCCGGCACCCTGCCGGGACTGTGGCGCGACGAGGCCCGGTTCCGGAGCTCGTATCTGAGCACGTTTCCGGGCTACTACCTCACCGGTGACTCCGGGTATATCGACGCCGACGGCTATGTCTTTGTCCTCGGGCGTTCCGACGACGTCATCAATGTTGCCGGCCACCGGCTGTCGACCGGAAGTATCGAGGCGGTGGTGGCCGGGCATCCGGCCGTCGCCGAATGCGCCGTGGTCGGCATCCGCGATGACCTCAAGGGGCAGCGGCCCAGCGGCTACGTCGTCCTCAAGGCCGGCGCCGACATCGACGACGAGACATTGCGGTCTGAGCTCATCACGAAGGTCCGCGAGGAGATCGGTGCGGTCGCGACCTTCCGTGACGTGACCGTCGTCGCGGCGCTGCCGAAGACGCGGTCGGGCAAGATCCTGCGCAAGACGATGCGACAGATCGCCGACCATGAGGAGTACGCGGTGCCCTCCACCATCGAGGACGCCGAGGTACTCACCGCGCTGGTCCGCCAGATCGGGGGCTGACACGCGATCCTGGTCGGGCGGGTCCGCTAAGGTGGCTGCGTGCGTGATGGATCTCGCCCGCCACGATGTCCGAACCGCCCATTGCACGCCCGTCCCGGCGCCCTCGCGTGGGTTTTCGGTGGCGGCCTGGCCGGAACGGCGGTGCGGTACGCCGCCGAAGAGGCGTTCGGCGCATCGGCCACCGGCTGGCCGTGGGCGACGTTCGGGGTCAATCTCGCGGGGGCCTTCATCCTGGGCGCATTGCTGGAAGGGCTGGCGCTGACCGGCCCCGACGAGGGCGGCCGGCAGCGCATTCGACTCGCGGTCGGCACCGGTTTCTGCGGTTCGCTGACCACCTACAGCGCCCTTGCGCTGGAGACCTCGCTGCTGACCCGGCACGGGGTGCCGGTGACATCGATCGGCTACGCCGTGATCAGCGTGGTCGCGGGGATGGCCTGCGCGTGGCTGGGGATCGCGGCCGCGGGCGCCGCGCTGCGCACCCGGGCGGGCGGGGTCTCGTGATCGCCGTCGGGGTGATCATCGCCGGAGCGTGCGGCGCGGTGGCCCGCTTCGTCGTCGACGGCGCCGTCAAACGCCGGTGGCCGACCACCTTTCCGTTGGCCACCTTCGGCATCAACGTCACCGGCTCCCTACTGCTCGGTCTGATCGCCGGATCGGTTCTCTACCAGGGCGTCGACCCCGGCTGGCAGGCAGTGCTGGGCACCGGGTTCTGCGGCGGTTACACGACGTTTTCCACCGCAGCCTTCGAGACCGTGCGGCTGGCGCAGGCGCGCAAACGCATCCTGGCGGGGGCCTACGCCGTCGGATCGCTGGCCGCCACGGTCGCGGCCTGCGTGTGCGGTCTGGTCATCGGCTGGGCGATCTAGGGCGTGTCTCCCAATCCCCTTTGCGGGTCTTGGCGGCCCCGCTGCACGCCTGGCCGCGTTGTCGTCGGTCACCATAGCTCCGCTATGCCTCCCTCCTCCGCCTTGCCGGCCGCACAGCGGAACCACCAATCCCACGCAGAAGAATCGGGGGACACGCCCGGAGACCGACGCACTGAGATCACCGGGTGCGGTGGCGTTTGGCGATCGTCAGTTCGGTGTCGGCGCGGACGTAGAGATCGCCGACGTTCGCGGTGGCCGCGGGGGCATTGGCGGCCCCCACCGTCGTCCGGAGGAGTCGGCGCTGCAGGGTCTGGAGAAGGGTGGTGAGCGTGTCGGTGTCCGAGACGGCCACGCAGATCGCGAACTCATCGCCGCCCATGCGGGCGATGATTGCCTGGCGGGGCAGCACGTCGGCGGCCTGTCGGACCAGGTCGATGAGAAAGCGGTCGCCCGCGGCGTGTCCCTGGGTGTCGTTGAGGGACTTGAAGTTGTCGACGTCAACGACGATCACGGCCACGATGTGCTGGGCGGTGGCTCGTCGCGATGTCATCCGGGTCAGGAGGGCATCGCAGGCGAGCTCCCATCCGGACCGATTGAAGGCCTCGGTGAGCGGGTCGGTGCACGCGGCGACCACCAGCGTCCGCGTGATCTGACCGAAAGTCGCGGCCGCGGTCGGCACGGTGACCGCCACGATCAGGTAGCCGAGGCCGAGAATCGGTGCCGGGGCGACGGCGAGCGCGGCGAGACACGCCACGGTCAGCGCACCGATCACGCTCCAGGCGAGTCGGAACGGGTAGGACACCCGCACGTACATCGACATCAGCATGGCCGCGATGACGCAGAGCAGCTCGGCGTTGACGAGGACATGGAATGCCATCACGATCGGGGTGGCGGCGCACGCCGCGAGGATCGCGGGGGTCGGCCGGTCGGGCCGATGGGCCAACCAGACCAGCGCCAGCACACCGAGACCGATCGCGATGAGGCCACCGGCCGGGTTGGCAAGCGGAAGATCATCATTGAGTCCGAACAAGGTCACGATCACGCCCACGGCATAGAGTCCGGTGGTCACCGACAGATAGATCGCGAGAATCCGTCGATGCGACCGGGAGATCGGGCCGAGGGAGGACGTCAAACTCAGGTCTGGTCGGTCCATGTCACCCCCTGTCGGTCCCCGGATTGTTGACGGCGCCGCCCGTCGATCGTGGCCGCCGTGCCGAGCCGTCGCGGACCGCCCTACCTTACTCGGGACGGGCAGCCTGGATGGCGTGGCGGAATGTGATCATCGAAACGCCGAGGGCGGGCCGACGTCATCTGCGTTGACCCGCCCCCGGACGGCAAAGGTGGCTCGGATCACTTCAGTTCGGCGCTGCTCTTGCCCAGGACCCGGCGTGCGATGATGAGCTGCTGGATCTGCTGAGTGCCTTCGAAGATGTCGAGGATCTTCGAATCCCGCGCCCACTTCTCCACGAGAAGCCGTTCGGAATAACCGAGCGTGCCGGTCAGTTCGACGGTCTTGTTCGTGATGTCGGTGACGGTGCGGCCGGCTTTCGCCTTCGACATCGACGCCTCGAGGGAGTTCGGCTGCTTGTTGTCGGCCATCCAGCAGGCCCGCATACTCAGCAGGTAGGCGGCCTCGAAATCGCTCTCCATCCGGATGAACTCGGCAGCCGCGGCATGCTGATCGGCGGCCGGGCGGTCATAGTCGATCTCGATGCCGGCTTCCTCGAGGACGCGGCGCAACTCCTCGAGTGCGGCCCGCGCGACGCCGACGGCCATGCCCGCGACCAGCGGCCGTGTGTTGTCGAAGGTCTGCATGACACCGCCGAAGCCCTTCTTGGTGTCCACCTCCGGACTGCCGAGCAGGTTCTCCTTGGGGATCCGGCAGTTGTCGAAGCGGATCACCGCGGTGTCGGACACGCGGATACCAAGCTTGTGTTCGAGGCGCACCACCTCGACGCCCGGATGCTCGCGCGGCACCACGAAGCTCTTGATCGCGGCGCGGCCCAGGTTCTTGTCCATGGTTGCCCACACCACGATGTGGCTGGCGCGCGAGCCCGCACTGACGAAGATCTTCTCGCCGTTGAGGACGTATTCGTCGCCGTCGAGGACGGCGGTGGTGGTGACCGCCGCCGAGTCCGAGCCGAAGCTCGGCTCGGTGATCGCCATCGCGGCCCAGACCTTGCCGAACCGCTTGAGCTGCTCGTCGGTGGCCACCGCGGCGATCGCGGCGTTGCCGAGCCCCTGATAGGGGATCGACATCATCAGGCCGACGTCGCCCCAGCAGGTCTCCATCACGTTGAGTACCGACTGCATGTTGCCGCCGTTGACGTTCGTGCCCTCGGGTCGCGGCTTGGCGACCTTCTCCGATGCGCGCCCTGCGTCGGCGCCCGCACCGGCCTGCCCGGTCTCGGCGAGACCGTCATAGAGGCTCGCCAGCGTGTCCAGCTCGACCGGATAGTCGTGTTCGCGCAGGTCGTACTTGCGTGAGATCGGCCGGAAGATCTCGGCAGCGGCCTGATGCGCCTGATCGATGGTGACGCCGAGCTTCTTCGGCAGTTCCAGATTGATGGCCATGATGTCTCGTTCCTCACCCAATGTCTGGTCGTCAGAGGACGACGATGCCCTCGCCGATACCCGCACCCCGCAGGTCGCGGTACCAGCGCTCGACCGGATGCTCCTTGGTGAAGCCGTGACCGCCGAGCAACTGCACACCGTCCAGACCGATCTGCAGGCCCTTGTCGATGGTCAGCTTGCGGGCCAGCGCGGCCTCCCGGGCGAACGAGAGCCCCTGCTCGGCGCGCGCGGCACCCCGCAGGGTGACCAGCCGGATCGAATCAAGTTCGGTGGCGATGGTCGCGACCATGAACGCCACAGCCTGCCGGTTGGAGATCGGCTCACCGAACGCCTCACGCTCGTTGACGTAGGGGACCACGTAGTCGAGGACGGCCTTGGCGGTGCCGGCGGCCAGCGCCGACCAGCCCAGCCGCGAGAGCCGGACCACGTCGCGGTAGGCGGCGAACGCGGCGTCGCCGGTCTCCTCGCCCAACAGTGCCGACGCGGGCACCGCCACGTCCTGGAGCAGGAGCCGGCCCATGCCGGCCGCGCGGACACCCATACCGGGATCGGCCTCGACGATCAGGCCCTTCGAATCGGATTCGACGATGAACAGCGCCGGCCGGCCGTCGAGCTGCGCTCCGACGAGGAACAGCTCCGACGAGCCCGCGGCGGGCACGAACGACTTGACGCCGTTGAGGCGGTAGCCGCTGGGCACCCGGGTGGCCTTGGTCTGCAGGTTGAATGCGTCGAACAGGGCGCGCGGCTCGGCGATGACGACGGCCGACTGCGGCACATTCTCACCGGCGAAGTCCGGGAGGTAGGTCTGCTGCTGGCCGGCGGAGGCAAAATTGGTCAGGGTGGTGGCGACACCGCTGGGCGCCAGCAGCGGCAGGGCCAGGCCCATGTCGCCGTAGGCCATCGCCTCGGCGACCAGCGCGTTGGTGACCACACCGCGCTCCGCTGCCGCGCCGTCGAACTCCTCCGGCACGTTGATCATCGTGATGCCGAGCTCGGCCGAGCGCTCGAGGATCTCGGCGGGGGCCGCAGCGGCGGCGTCGGCGTCATAGGCGGCCGGCCGCAGGATCTCGGTGGCGAAGTCGCGGACGGTCTCGGCGATCATCTGCTGTTCGTCGTCGGGGGTGAGGTTGAAGTAGCCCTTCGACGGGGTCGCGAGGCGCTTGGCGTCGTCGGTGCCCTGAACCTTCTTGAATGCCCGGTTGGCCGCGCCCAGGGTCTGGAATCCGGTCTTGGTGCCCTGATAAGCGATACGGTTGAGGGGTTCGCGGACGTGGTACTTCTCGGCGAACTCAGACCCGGTCACCGTGGTCAGCACGCGCATGGCGGCACCAATGAAGTTGCGGGGATGCGGGTTCTTCCCGACGGCGGAGGTGTCGCGGGGCTCGGTGGAGGTTGACATGATCACCATTTCTCGCAGCAGTTGGATATGTCGGCCGAGTCGATCTTACTCGGCAGTAAGTACAGACCTTACTCCGCGGTAAGGACGTTTGTCACGAGATTGTGCCGGGAGTCTGATCGGCCCTGGTCGGTCCGCTCATGCCACGATCGTGACGCGGGTCCCGTCGACCGCCCACCGGTAGAACGCGGCCATCGTCGGGCCGGGCACATGGACGCATCCCTGGGAGCCCCGCGTCGTGTACTGCTCCCGGTCACCGTACGGGATGCGCTGCCAGGGCGAATCGTGAAAGCCGAAGTCGCCGAGGAAGGGAACCCAGTAACGGACGAAGACCGTGTAGCCGGGTCCGCCCAGGTGTCGGTTGGTCTCGTGGTAGAGGACCCGCCAGGTGCCGGTGGGTGTTCCGTGGCCGAGGGCGACGCTTCCGGTGGTCACCGGCGAGGAGTTGACCGGGCGTTGTAGTTCACAGAACCACAATCTCTGCTCACTGATGCTCACCTTGGCCAGTCGGGGTGCGGTGTTGCCGCGGCAGGCATCGGCGTCGGTGAGCGCGGCCGGGCGGGGTGTGTTGACCGCGGGGTGGTGAGTCTGGTGGGCGACGGTGTCCGATGCTGACCCCGAATCCGGTTGTCGGGCAAGTTGAACGGCCATCAGGACGGTGATGGTGACGACGGCAGCCACGAGCCCGATGGACCAGAGGTGGCGCGGTCCGGGTATCCCCGGCTTCGGCGGACCGTCCCACTTCATGCCATAACCTAACCCACGCTAACGTTCGCTTGTCCGCGCAGTCTAATGACGTCCCCCGGCACAACCTGATCCACCCCGGACGCCAACCGTTGACGCCCCCACCCGCCGCCGCGGGGACGACGTCGGTCGTGGGCAGCGCGGTTGTCACGCGCTCGGCTTGCGCCGGCGATGCCGTACGGCGCTAACCTGGGAGCCGTGACCGTTGATGCGCGCTCTGCGGCCGCGCCGTCGATGCCGCGGCGCCCCCGGATCCTCGGTGCGGCCGCCGTCGTCGGTATCGGTGGCGGCGCGCTGGTGACGGCGGCGATCCTCGATCCGGTCGGGGTGGAACATGGTCCGGAATTGTGCGTCTTCCGCCGTGCCACCGGCCTGCCCTGCCCCGGTTGTGGGCTGACCCGCAGTTGGGTGTTCCTGGCCCATGGCGAGGTCGGTCGGGCGTTCGCGTTCAACATCTTCGGGCCCATCCTGTTCGCGATGACGGCAGCTGCGGTCGGGTACGGGTTCTGGACGCTGGTCGGCCGACCGGGTGGGGTGCGCCGACGTCTGCCGCCGCGGCCGGTGGTGATCGGGGTCGTCGCGATGGTCGCGGTGTGGCTGGTCTACGGCATCCTGCGCGCGGTCGACGTCGGTCTGGGCTGGGGCTTCTTTCCGGCTGTCACCTGAGCGCGGATCGGGCAGAGTGGAGGCATGGAGCTCACCCACTTCGGTCATTCGTGCCTGTTGGTCGAACTCGACGGGACCCGCATCCTGTTCGATCCGGGGAACTTTTCGCACGGTTTCGCCGGCCTCACCGGCCTCGACGCGATCCTGATCACCCATCAGCACCCCGACCATTGCGACGCTGCCCGGCTCCCGGATCTGGTGGCGGCCAACCCCGGTGCCCTGCGCTACGCCGACCCGCAGACCGCCGCGCAGCTCAACGCCGACAACGTGGCCGGCGAGTGGACCGCCGCGCCCCCGGGCACCCAGGTGCAGATCGGATCGGTGACCGCGCGGGCGACGGGCGGTCGGCACGCCGTGATCCACCCGGCCATCCCGGTCATCGACAACACCGCCTACGTGCTCGATTCGGCCGACGCACCGGGACGGTTCCTGCATCCGGGCGATTCCTTCTACCTCCCGTTCGAGGAGATCGACGTTCTCGCGTTGCCCAGCGCCGCGCCCTGGATGAAGCTCAGCGAATCGGTCGACTTCCTGCGCGCGATGGCACCGCGGGTCGCGGTGCCCATCCACCAGGCGATCCTGTCCGACGCCGGGACCGGCATCCATTACGGCCGTCTCGCCGAGATGAAGGACGACGCAACAGAATTCGTGGTCCTTGACGCCGAGGCGGCAGTCTCGGTCTGAGGTCGGCGACCGCTCACATCCGCACGATCGTGGCGTGCTCGGGCCCGGGCCTCGATGCCGTCGAAGAACAGCCCCATCGCCACGCTGAACTGATCCTCGTCGTCGACGGCGGGCAGATGCTCGGCGACGGCCGCCACATTCGGGTACCGATCGGCGGGCAGCGCCTGATAGTCGCGACGCCAGGCGGCACGGTCGCCGTCGGCGACCTCGGCGGGCAGGGCGGCGACGGTGGCCTCGAGTGCGGCGTACGCCAACGCCACGTCCACCAGCGCCCGATAGCAGGAGGCGGCGTCGCGGCCGTCGAGCCCGGCCTGCCGCAGCGCACCCAGCACGATGTCGGCGCCCCGGAACTCGGCATCGCTGCGGACCGTGCGGCCCGCCACCATCGTGGCCACTCCGGGGTGCGCTCCGCAGGCGCGACGGATGGCGGTGGCCAGGTCGGCGAGGGTGGTGCGCCAGTCGTCGGATACCTCGACCGCGCCGACGGCGTCGGCGAGCAGGCGGTCGGCGATCGCCAGCAACAGCTCGTCCTTGCTGCGGAAATGGCGGAGCACCGCGGTGTGATCGGTGCCGAGTTCGGTGCCCAGCCGACGGAACGTCAATGCGTCGGCGCCGTCGGCGTCGATCACGGCCATCGCGGCGTCGACGATCAGCTCCTGATTCAAAAACGCCAGAGACCGCCGTCGTCGTGGCCGTGTGGGGTTGTCGGGCACGGCGCCAGGATACGCGAGGGCATTAAGCACCACTGTTGACACCAATGGTTCTTAGGTGGTTCGATCTGGGACGAATCACAGCCAAGGATCGCGGCCCAGGAGGTCTGATGCCCCGTCGTCTCGTCCCGTTCCCGCGGCGGCCTCGCCTGTCCTCATGCGGTCGGCTCATCGTCGCCGCCGGACTGGTGGCCGCGGCCGTGGCGGGTGTCGCGGCCGGACCGGCCGCCGCGGCCCCCGCCGAACCCTTGCCGGTGCTGCCGCACGTCGTCTTCTATCCGACCGGCACCATGAACCCGTCGGCGCATCCCGTGCCGCTGGGGCGTGCGGGCGGGCACGTCACGGCGAGCTACCGCTATGCGGGTTCGGTGCGGACCTTCGACGACTACCTGCGGCGGACCTCCGCGCGTGCCCTGGTGGTGGTGCATGACGGCCGGCTCGTCGACGAGCGCTACTGGAACGGCTACAGCTCGGCGAGCCGATTCAACTCGTGGTCGGTGGGCAAGTCGATCACCTCCACCGCGGTCGGTATCGCCGTGGGCGACGGCACGATCTCGTCGCTCGACGACCCGATCACCACCTACCTTCCCGAGCTGCGCGGATCCGGATACGACGGTGTGCCGATCAAGCACATCCTGCAGATGTCGTCGGGCCAGAACTACGACGAATCCGATTACTCGAACGTGACCGCGGGAGCGACCGGTACCACGATCCGGCTCGTCCTCGGTGAGCCACTGATCCACCAGGCACAGCAGTCGGTGCGGGTGCGCCCGTCCGGGACGAAGTTCAACTACGCCTCGATGGACACCTATGTGCTGGGGCGGTTGGTCACCCGCGTCACCGGCCGCCCTCTCGCGGACTTCGTGCAGGACCGGATCTGGCGCCCGGCCGGCATGGCGTCACCGGCGCTGGTGGGCCACGACTACTATGGGTCGGCGATCGCCTACGCGTCCTATCACGCGACGACGCGCGACTTCGCCCGCTTCGGTCTGCTGTTCCAGCAGCATGGCCGGGTGGGTGGCCGCCAGGTGGTGCCCGGCGACTGGGTCGACGTGGCCACCCGCGCCACGTCGGCGCAGGTTCGGCCCGGCCGCCTCTACCCGGGCGCCCCGTACGGCTACGGCTACCAGTGGTGGGTCGGCGGCCCGGAGAACGGCCGGGCATCGCGCGGTGACTTCGTCGCGGTCGGCATCCTCGGCCAGTACGTCTACGTCTCGCCCCGCGACAACGTGGTGATCGCGCAGAACAGCGAGGACCTGCAGGCCGACACCAACATGGACGAGGCGCTCAGCGCCTTCCGCGCGGTCGCCGATGTGCTCGCTCGGCGGTAGGGGTCGGCGAGGACGCGCTGCCGATGGTGCATGGACGTGCACCTATCAGATGGGTGCACGACCATGCACCATCGGATAGAATGCATGGACGTGCACCAGAGGGGGCTCGACATGTTTCGAACACCGCGCGAGGCAGGCATTATCCTGCGTCACCACCGTGAGGACGCGGGGCTATCTCAGGCGGCGTTGGCCGACAGTGCCGGCGTGTCCAAGCGCTGGCTCATCAACTTCGAGAACGGCAAGCCGTCCGTCGACATGTCGCTGGTCATGGACGTCTTCGCCGCGCTGGGCTACGTCTTCGATGTCGTGATCGACCCGGCCGCCGAGGCCGAACGGCATGGCTGAGACGCTGGTCGTCTACATGGACGGGGTGCTGTGCGGGCGCCTGACCCACAGTGATTCCGGTGATCTGCGATTCGGCTACGACGAGCAGTATCTGGCCAGACCGGCACCCACGCCCCTCTCACTGTCGATGCCCGTGGGGGTGGCCCGATATCGCAAACGTGTGGTCCTGCCCTTTCTGGATGGGTTGATCACTGACAATCAGTCGGCACGCGAGGCGATTGCTCGACGGTTCGGTGTCAGCGCGGGTAACGCCTTTGCGATTCTCCGGCATATAGGTGTCGACGTCGCCGGCGCCCTCCAGATCGTCCCGGAGGGAACCGCGTCGTCGGACGCCACGGGGGATCGCGGGCGCTATCGCGAACTCGGCAACGGTGACGTTGCAGAGCAGATGCGTTCGGTCATCGAGGAGTATCGAGGCGGTCGGCTGTCGGCAGATTTGCTCGGCCGCTTCAGCCTCGCCGGGGCGCAGCCGAAGACCGCGCTTCTCCGCACGCCGACTGGTGCCTGGGCAGAGCCGCTCGGGGCGACACCGACAACCCACATTCTCAAGCCGGTTTCGGGGGACTATCGGCGCATTGATATCGTCGAGCACCTGACCATGCGGGCTGCGGCTCTCCTCGGTCTGTCGGTGGCTCATAGTTCGCTTGAATCTTTCGAGGGTATACCGACTTTCGTTGTCGAACGATATGACCGTGAGTACGTGGATGGGCGATGGCGCCGGCGTCACCAGGAGGATCTCGGGCAGGCTCTCTCGGTGAGTCCGGTGAAGAAGTACCAGAGACTCGATGGTGGCCCGGGAGTCGCCGATGTCGCGCGACTATTTCGGGGGCTGGGTCGAGTCGTCGATCGCGGGCCCGCGGCGTGGGCCTTCTACCAGGGGCTCATCTTCAACGTTGTGATCGAGGGAACAGATGCGCACGCCAAGAATTACTCGGTGATGCTCGATGGCACTGCGGTCCAACTGGCACCACTGTATGACCTCGCGACGTATGCGCCCTACCGGTCCGCGGATGCCGTCACCTATGCGGCCATGCGCATAGGCCGTGAGTATCGATTCAACGCGATCGGCAGGGCCGAGTGCCTGGCGGCGGCCTCGACGCTGCGCGTCGATCTGGATCGCGCCGGAGACTACCTCTCGGACCTGCGGCACGGTGTCATCGGTGCATTCGAGACCGCGCGGGACGAGCTCATCCGGCTCGACCCGGAAACCTCGGACTTCGCCCGCATAGTGGTCGACGGCGTCGCCACCTTGCCGCTCGTGTGCCGCTGAGCATTCCTCCGAACGGAGCGGTTTGACCGTGACCACTGACTTCGATGACCGACTCACCTCAATCGTCATGGTTGCTCTACTCCCGTTCGAACTCGGATTGCTCGAAACCGATCGTGCGTGCGTTTTCGCGGACGGTTCGGACGCATGATTCGTCGAATCCCTCCGGGCTCACGGCCGTGATCTCGATGCGGACACCGACAGTTGTACCGGTGGGCACCGACAGATTCGCCAGGATCTCCTGCTGGATGGTGCCGAAATCACGGGCCGGGAACTGCGGATCGAGCGTCATCGACCCGAAGTAGCGGGTGGGCGGGGCAGGTCGTGGAGGCGTCTCAATTTCACCGCCGCCGCCTCCAGGACCGCCCTTGCTGGTACCTCCCTCACCGTCGGGACCTCTTCCACCGCGACCTCCCCGACCACCGGGACCTTCCTGACCAGGACTTTCGCCGCCGCCACCCAGCCGTTCGATATCACGCTCGCGCTGTCTGGATGCGAGGTCGGGTTTGACGACCAGGTCGGAATCGGCGAGCGGAAGTGTTGCGGCGTCGGTCGGCAGGTGGATGTCGACGTACTCGCCGGTCGATTCATCCCAACCCGTGGCGAACCCGAAACCGTCGACCTGCCAGGTGGTGTCGTTGTAGACCGTCAGCAGCCCCGTGATCAACGATTCGCGGTCCCGGAATCGCGTGAGGTACGGGTACGTCGCGTAGTAGCCGTAGAGATCACCGACGCTGATGTGTCCAGGCTCCCACGCCGCGGCCAGGGGACCGGTCAGATCCATGCTGATCTGCGCCGACGAGCGGGTGGTCGACAGCTGACTCTTCTCGGCCATCTTCGCGCCGGTCCGTGCGATCACGTCGGTCGTGCTGCCGCTCGCGTTGATCGCCTCCAACGCGTAGGTCGGTTGTCCCGACTCCTGATTTGGTGCGATCGCCCAGATGAAGGTCTCCACCAGCCGGTCGTCGACGACGCCGTCAGCCGTGGTCATCCGTGCCTGCGCCTGCCGTGTCTGCTGCCCGCCGAGCCCGAGATCATCGGCGCTCTCCCGCACGTACCGCCATGCCAGGAACTCCCGCACCGCCTCGTCGAGTTCTCGCGCGCGCTTGGCGTCGGCGGAGAGAAAGATCAGCGCATTCTTGTACCGGCGGTTGGCGGTGCCGCGGTGCTCGAGGGCGTCGCTGCACCACGTGAGTGCACCGGATTCCTTCGCGCGCGCCGAATGGGTGACCGCCATCGGTGCGATGACGAGTCGAGTGCCCGGCTCGTCGGGGATATCGCCGGTGGTGGGCGGTAAGATATGGGTGCCCACGAAGCGCTCGTCGCGGCTCTTCCGACGCATCGCGTTCAGTCGGCGTTCCACCTCGGCCCACACATCGGCCTTGGGGAGGTTCTCGGCGTGATCGCGGGCCGCGCGCGTGGTGTTGGCGTGGGTGTCATACCAGTAGCGCCCGGCATCGGTGTAGAGGTAGGTCGAACGGTTGGCCAGATAGTCCAGTGCCGAATGGAAATTACCGGGCACGTCCCCCGGCACCGCGGTACCGAGGAAGATCCGTGGCTTGTCGACGCCCTTGTGTGGGGTGTGCAGGGTCGGTGTGGCTCCCACGAAAACGGTCTTGGCCAATCGCCGTGCCACACGGCGCTTTCCGAAGAGATCGTGATCGTTGTCGATCAGCAGTGGCACCGAGCCCTCGCCCGCGACGTCGGTGGTCAGGATGGACTGCCAGCCGTCGTCGACGTAGGCGGTGATCTCCGAGATCACCGAATCCTTCTCGAGCGGGACCAGCCCGGGCATGATGAAGGGCGCGGAATCGTCGCTGCGCCACAGCGTCCCGACAATCTGGTTCATGAGTCGCAGCACACCGCGGGTGCGCTGGAACTTCCGCAACGTCGACCAGTCCTCGTACAGCCGGTCGAAGAGCTCGGGATGGATCGGATAACACTGCTTGATGCGGTCGGCGTAGGCGGGTTCACGTGCCTGACTGGGGAATTCGGTGCTGTACTTGCGGTAGTACTCCACCATCGACTTCGCGATCGACGAGATCTTCGCCAGGGACTCCCCGTCGGGCACGGAGAAGATCCGGCGCCGCACGATCTCGAAACTCTCCTGCGGGTTGGCGGGCAACCAGTGTTCGGCGGTGCGGCCGACGACGTGCTTGAGTCGCTCGAGGGCTTCCCGCCCGTACTCGCCGCCGACCTCCTCATCGCTGACGTCGTCGTCGCCGGGGCGATTGTCGTTCGACGCCGGGATCGAGATGACCACCTGAATTCCCTTGGTGGCCTTGGCTGCCTCGGTCAGCGTCTGGGCGAAGGTGAACTGGGTCTCGAAGTCACCGGCCGGCAGGCCCGAGCGGCTGATGAGTTGCCGCGCATACGCGACCCACTCGTCGATCAGGATGACGGCGGGAGTGTAGGCAGCGAAGAGTTCACGCAGCGCGGCACCGGGGTTGGTGGCGGCGCGGTCGGATTCGGCGATCATCTCGTACGCGTCGAGACCGCCCAGTTGCCAGGCGAGTTCGCCCCACATCGTGCGGATTCCGGGCCGGCCGTCACGGGTATCGGCCGCGGCCGGTTCCATCTGATTGCCGACGAGCGCGACGCGGCGTACACCGACGGGCAGGGTGTCCAGGCGCGCAGCCAGTTCGGCGACGTCGCTGGGGTAGCGGGCCGTCGGCGTGCCCGACGCGAGATGCCACAGCGCGAGCATCGAATGCGTCTTGCCGCCACCGAAGTTGGTCTGCAGGTTCACCACCGGCGAGGCGTTGAGATCACCGGTCAGGCGACCCACGTTGCGCCGGATGAGGTCGCGCAACCCCTCGGTGAGGTAAGTGCGCTCGAAGAACTGGACCGGGTCGGCATATTCGCCGGTGCCTTCGCCCTGCGCGACGGTGTGCAGATCGGCGGCGAACTCGGCGGCGTTGAAGTTGTTGCTCGCGACGTCGGGATGCGGGCTGATGACCTCGCGCCAGGGCGGCAGGTTGTCGGCGGCGATCGTGGCGAGATCGAGAGTGCGTGCCGCGCGGGTGTCTTCACGTTCGGCGGCCACCCGGCGTAGGTCGAGCCGCATCTTGCGCACCTGTTCGGCCTCGGCGGGTGACCCGATCGCCTTGAGGAACAGTTCGGCGGTGTCGAGGGCGCGCTGTGCCTCGTCGTTGGTGAAGGGTTCGAAATGCTGGGCGCGGTTGCGCACCTCCTTGAGCTCCTCGGCCCAGCTCTTCTGCGCCCGTGACAGCCGCGCGTCGAAGGGATACCAGCCTCGCTTGACCCCGTTCGGGATGTTGTCGGTGAGCATGCGCAGACCGACCGCGACATCATCGGGGTTGTAGGCGCGGTCGGCAATGCCCTTGGCGGTGTCACGCGCACGGATGAGGTCGATCCACGGTCGCGCTCCGAGCTCGGGTGTGAGGGTGTCGGCGATGAAGGCGTTCAGCGCGGGGCCGAGCAACCCGAGCATGCGCTGGATGCGGTCGATGTTGTTCATCGCCATCGGTGTGAGCTCCTCTGTCCGCACAACATGGTGTGACCCGCAGACTAGCGGGCGAGGCAGCACTTCCGCGGCTCGGCCAGGATTGCCTAGCGCTGACGTGTCCGCTGATCGGTGGGTCAGAAGTCGAGAGTTGCCTGCTGTCCCGCATCCGGGGCTTGTCGCGCGAGGTCATTCCAGGCGGCGCCGAGGTTGTTGAAGTCGACGGCAAGCTTGGTCTGTCTGCGATCTTCGGCGAGCTTGAACAGCAGACTCGCCAACTCCTTGCAGAGATCGCGGTCGACGCTGCGCGGCACGCGCCCGAGCAGCGACGCCGCCGCCGGGACGCCGTCAGCGGCCAACACCCGGGTCACGTGCATGACCACTTCCCATTCACTGATCGACGTGTCGGTGGCCGGGTCGTAGTCCGATGGCATGTCGGCAGGAGCGATCAGAGTGACGACACCCCCGCCCTTGGTGAGGATGCCGGCCCGCTCCAGCGCGTCGAGGCCGATACCACGAGCATTCGCGATGGATTCGGCATCACCGAAGAGGCCGGGGCTGAATCCGTTCTGGCGAAACCAGGTCAACGCGAAGCGCGTCTCGTTGTCGTAGTCGTTCTCCAACTCCGTGAGAACCTCGTCGAGAATCGCGTTGATCCGCTGCAGCGCCGTCCGCACCGTCATCGTGGAGCCGTCGTCCTCGAGAACCGCGCGATAGCGCGAGAACACCGTCATCCCCGGGCCGATCACGGCCTGCGGCACATCGACCGGCGCAATCGACCCCTGCTGCAGTTCATGCAGCTTCTGCGGCAGTTCCGCCTTCAACGCATTGATGAAACCCCGACGATCCGTGCGCGGCGCATCCTCAGGGCGCGGGCGGCAGGCGAGGACGATGGAGGAGGCAAGGGCATTGGTGCCATGTGACAACATGCGATTTCCGAGTTCAGACCGCATCGGCCAGGTGGCAGTGATCTGCCAGCCGGAGCGGATCATGCCTTCCAGAAGGGTTTCCCAGCCGGTGGATGCGTTGCCGGAATTGTCGGAATCCTGCTGTTTGAAGGCATAGTAGACTGTGATGGGAAAGTCGGTAAGGGCTGATCGTCGCGCGATTCGAAACACTTCGCGAAATCCGTCCTCGAAGAATTTATGGGCACCCTCAACTCCGCCGTGTCGGTACGGGTTGGCGACGAGTTCTTCTGCTTTGGGCACAAGCATCGTGCTCAAGGTTGCCGGATGAACGCCTTTGAGAGACCGGCGTAGCCAGACATAGAAAAAGTCGGAGAGATCAGAGTATCCAATATTGTCGTAGTAGGGGGGATCTGTTGAAACAAGAAATCCTTGAGATACTGCAGTATGCGCGTCTTGTTGGCATGCATACGCGGATGGGCTGGTCGGCGCGCGCGACAGCGCCTTGGCTACCCATTCGAGGTCTTCGGCATAGTCGCCACCCGATCCTCCCCATGGGCTCGACTCGGCGAAATCCCACGACATGGGGAGCGCTTGTCGAGCGAAAACACTTCGAACTGCCTCCATCTTTGAGGATGAATCCCATGAGCAGATCGTTGACGACTTGTTGGTCATTCGACTGATTGCAAACCCCAGATACGTTGCCACCGCGTCTGCATAGGCCTCCGCACCTGTACCGCCGTCATCGAGTCGTGACCCGCTCGGCAATCCGGCCGCGAGTGCATCTTGCACGATTCGGTCACGCGCCTCGCCGACCAGGTCGCTGAATGTCGTGAGCGCGGTGAGCTGGCGCGGGGTGAAGAGGTCAGAATAGTGATGGAATCCATAAGCTTGGACGCGAAAACTTGGGGCTTGGGGTGGAATCGCTCCTGACGGGATAGTTGTTGGTGTCGGAACATCTGCCGCACGTGCGTGCTCAGGTGTCGGTTCCAAATACACCCGCCGCCGGTTTCCCTCCGCGACGGTCGCCATGAGTTGTGCGCTCATGCGTCCGGCTTGTCCTTCGCTGCGAATGTATTTCAGCTCTACCGAGGCGCCACATCGCACGCACGTTGCGCCGGTCCTCCCGACAGTCCCATCGTTCTCTGTGGTCGGTGCACCTTCTGGGTCATGCCCGATCGTGAAACGAACCGACTTTCCCTCGACGACGGGAACGACGTAGGCCTCTTTGCCCTTCTTCTTTCCAAGCCACCAGGAGCGTACGAGTGGCATGGTGATCCGGCATTCGGGGTTGGGGCAGGTGACGGTGCGCGCCCAGATCCAGGCGATGACCGTGGCCTCTTTGCCGTTGGGCAGCGTGGCCATGGGGTACAGGTGGCCGATGCGTCGGTGGGCCTCGTCGCGCATCCACTGCCCGTATCGTCGGACGTCTTCGGCGAGCCCCGTCGCGCGCGGCCACTCCTGAATCAGTTCATCGGCCGCTCCGGGAAACACGGGTCGCCCTCCGGCGAACGTGGGCGGGATCTCGATGAGTGCCTTGTTGATCAGCACTGCAACGGGATTCAGGTCGCTGGCGTGGGCTTCGAGGCCGAGGCGCTGCGCCTCAAGCGGGATCGTGCCACCGCCGGCGAACGGGTCGAGGATGGGCGGCGGGTTGCCGTCGGTGGATTCGAGGATCCTCTCGTGTGCCTCGCGCAGGAGCGCCTCGTCGTTCGACGATTCCCAGACGACCAATCGCTCGATGAGCGTGTGCAGCTTCTTGCGGGCGAGCGTCTGGTCTTCCTCGGTCGGGTAGAGGTCCGGTCGTGACGACGGATCGTCGACGAGTTGTGCGAACAGCACGGCACGCGCGGCCGCCAACGGACGCCGCGCCCACCACAGGTGCAGCGTCGACGGGTGCCCATGCCGGATCGACTTCTCCCGCGCCGACTCCTCGTTGATCGTCTGCAACGGCAGGCTGACCTCGATCAACTTTCGCCGAACAACATGTTGTGCGGATTCTGTCATTGGTCAATCTTCACAACCACGCCGTGGTGGCGTCGAGCCGGGTGTCAGCAACCGGCTCGACCGGTGCATTGCGTGGACATCGTCCTGGGTGACCGCCGGGTCATTCATCCGAATGGGGTGGTTGGCCGGACCTGTCAGACCCTGCCGGGATGCTCCTTCGCGAGGCGGAACCCACTTCCCGGGTTTCGCACCGAACGAAGGAGATCTCGATGACCGACACCCCCAACCCCGCAGGCGGCCAGCCCCCGGTGGACCCGCACGCCGCGCAGCCGACGACACCGTACGGCGTACCCCCGCAGTTCGGTACGCCGCTGCTCCCGCCGCCGCCGAAGAAGAAGCGCAAGTGGCCGTGGATCGTCGGGGCGGTGGTGGTTCTGCTGATCATCATCGCGGTGGCCACCAGTGGGGGCGGCGACGCCGGTACGGACTCGCCGGCGACGGCTCCCGGTGCGTCGGGCGCGACGGCCGGCGACGGCGGGGATGAGCAGCCGGCGGCGCTGAACACCCCGGTTCGGGACGGCAAGTTCGAGTTCGTCGTCACCAACGTGGAGTCCGGTCTCGACAGCGTCGGCGACAATCCCTACCTGACCGAACAGGCCCAGGGGCAGTTCGTGATCGTGACCATCACGGTGAAGAACATCGGCGACCGCGCCCAGGGCTTCTCACCCACGAGCCAGAAGCTTTTCGACGCTCAGGGCCGCAGCTTCGAACCGTCCACGACCGCGCAGATCGCACTCGGTGACTCGGATATCGCGGTGTGGGACAACATCAATCCGGGCAACACGGTGACCGCCAAGGTCGTCTACGACATGCCCGACGGGGCCTCCCCGGCCACCATCGAACTCCACGATTCCTCGTTCTCCGGTGGCGTCGAGGTCGCACTGCGGTAGCACCAGGTTCCACTCTCGGCCGGGCGGGTAGATCGTCACGGCCGGGAACCCCCTCTCGACATCTAAAACCTCTCTGGAAAGGCATCACTCACATGAAGAAGACCATCGCCGTGACCGTCGGCGTCGCGGCCGCCACGCTCGTCGCCCTCGCACCCGGCGTCGCCACCGCGTCTCCGTCGGAGCCGACCACCGGCGACACCATCCGCTACGAGTTCATCAGCAATCACCAGATCAACGATTCGATCTACTGGTACGACGCCTGGGGTGATGGCCGGCGTTTCCCCGAGGAGGTCGATCGGAAGGTCCGGTTCAACTCGTCCTACCGGAATTCCGATGGCGACCGGATGTGGATCGCGTCGCAGACGGTGACCGCGCGGTCGACCCATCAACTCGTCGGCTCCTACATCAGCGCCGATTACGAGTCGGCCAGCCAGAACTATGTCGCCTGCAAGACCTACGTCAACGGCACGCTGGTGGCGAGCAAGTACGCGACGGGCAAGTACGCGACGGCGTACTGCTGATCGACGCTGCGCGGAGCGCGGCACCATGACTGAACCGGTCGCCACCGACGGATCTCTCGGGCATGTGTCCGACAGACTCGCCGCGGGGACCGGTTCAGTCGCCCGTATCCGACACGGCAGAGGGCCCGCCAGTACGTCAGTGCGGCGGGCTGGCCCTCGCCCACACTTTCTTCCACTTCAATTCGATACCCGCCGCGTCGCTGTCACCGAGTTCGACGGTGTGGAAATAGTCGGTGAGGTAACGGATCTCGTCGTACTCGGATCCGCGATCGCTCACCGCGACCAGCACGAGACGATGATTGACCCCCGCGTTGCGGGCGTGCTGCACCTCGTTGGCCGAGACGTGGAAGGTTTCGGCGCCGACGACGCGGCCCTTGACCTCGAGGAACACCGTGGGACCGCGGTTTCGGAAGGAGTCCTGGGCAGGCACGGAGCGAATGTCGTAGCCGGGGTTGTTGTGCGGCATCTCCTCGGGGACTCGCCCCACTGCCACCTCGGCGGCGAGCGCGGCACGGATCGCCCTCTGATCGGTGAGGGTGGTGTCACGGGCGTGGGCCGCGATGGTCCCGCCGACCATCCCGGCCGGGATCACCAGCATCACCGCGGTGAGGGTGGGTGGGTGTGCGGTGAACGTCGCCTCGCGAGCGAGCTGCTCGGTGCGCGTGGCCAGTCGTCGTTCGAGTTCACGGGCCCGGGAGGAAAGCCGCTCCGGGCTCATGCGGTCCTGCGTGCCCGTCGCTCGGCCGGCATTGCGGGCTTCCCGAATCCTCGCGGCCTCACCGTCGAGGTAGTTGGTCTGGCCGACCAACCGCGCCCGCACGGCTGCTGCGGTCTTCTCGATCATCGGCAGGAGACGGTCACGGACCTCGGAAAGATGCTGCGGGGCAGCCACCTCGGCGGCCCATGTCATCGCCCGGACGGCGAGACCATCACGGATCCAGTCGCTTCGCAGCGCGGTCGCGACCGTCGTCGAGGCCGAATCGGGCATCGCGGCGAGATCGAGATGCGGTGCGGGACCGGCATCGGTGGCCGAGCCGTCGGAATGGAGTGCCGCAAAGCCGAACCGCTTGCTCACCACCCGGCCCCGCCCGTCGACGATCTCGCCGGTCACCGCCATCAGGACGTACGGACGGTCGCCGGGGTCGCGCCGATCGAACAGCACGGTGCCGGTCATCAGGGAATCCCGGTGCTGCTCGATCGTCGCGTCGAGAACCGCGTCCATCAGGGGGTGTCCGGGTGCCAACAACTCGGCGCGGCGGCTGCTACCGGCCGATCCCGGTCGGCCACCGACGGCGTCAGGTTCGAAGGTGACGCGCTCGTAGGACCGGACCACCGGACGTCCGGCGTGTTCGGGCCGCAGTGGTCGAAGCCGCAGCGACGCCGGCACATTCGTGATCTGGAAGCGATGTCGTTCACGCGGCGCGAGTCGACCGCCCAGGCGCGCGAACGCGTCGGTGAAGAATCCTTCGATGTAGTGCGGTTGCAGTCGTCGCGCCGTCGCGTCGTCCATCGCGCGCCGCAACCGGTCGAGTTCGAGCGGATTGAGGGTCTCCTGGGCGAGCGCGCGTTCGGCCACGAGTTGCTCACACCCGTCGGCCACCTCGGCATCGACGACGCGCTGGATCTCGGTGATCCGCGCCGGATCGTCGCCGTAACGGATCGCGTCCAGGAGCAAGGCGCGCAGAGGGCGCTCCGTGAAGGATTCGCCGAGGACGTCGAACAACTTGCCGCCGTAGGCTCGTCGCTGCTGTTCCATCTTCTCCAGGAGCCGGATGAACACCTGCCCTTCGCGGGTGTCGTCGGCGATGATGTTCCACAACCGGCAGACGTGCTCCTGCCCGATGCGGTGGATACGGCCGAATCGCTGCTCGATCCGGTTCGGATTCCACGGGAGGTCGTAGTTGATCATCAGATGCGCGGCCTGCAGGTTGAGACCCTCGCCCGCGGCATCGGTGGCCACAAGTACCCGCCGAGTGGGTTCCTGGGCGAACGCCTCTCGGATCTGGGTCCGCTCGGAGCGGCGTGTTCCGCCATGAATGGTGAGCACCGCCTCGTCGTCGCCGAGCACGTTCCGGATGCGCTCGGCCAGATAGTCGAGAGTGTCGCGGTGTTCGGTGAAGACGATGAGTTTGTGCGGCGCGCCCGAGGGGGCACGAAGCAGCTCGTTGTCGGTCAGCAGCGTCCGGAGTTCGGCCCATTTGCGGTCGACACCGCCATCACGGACCCGACGCGCCAGCATGACGAGGTCGTCGAGGACCGCGATCTCGATATCGAGCTCGGCGACGGTGCGGGCTGCGGTCGCGGCGTCGACCACCTGGTCCTCGACCTGCTCGAACTCGTGGGCGCTGAGATCCTCGGTGTCGTCGACGGCGGCCGCAGTGGGCAACCGCAACGATTCCTCGATCGGGGAGGGTCGTCCGGCGGCCATGTCGTCGCGCTTGGCGGCGAGGCGTCGGCGGCGTCGTTCGAGGCTGCGGGTGATGGCGTGGGTGCTCGACGCCAGCCGGCGTTGCAGCACGGTCAGAGCGAACCCGACGGTCCGCCGCTGCGGTGAATCTGGTTGTGCGTCAGCTCGATTCATTTGCTCGCGTACGTAGCGGGTCACCGCCTCGTAAAGCCCGAGCTCGCCCGGGGACAGCTGGTACGGAACGGTCTCGGCGATTCGCTCGGGAAACAATGGGCGGCCGTCGAAGGTCAGGAGTTCCTCCTTCACCATGCGGCGCATCAGACCGTCCGTGTCGGCGGCGCGCCCGCCACGCGGCTGACCTTCGAAGCGGTCCGGATCGAGCAGCGACAGGAACGCCTGAAAGTTCTCTTCGCTCCCGGAGTGCGGTGTGGCGGTCATCAACAGGAAGTGCCGGGTGATCGAGCCGAGAAGCTGCCCGAGGGCGAATCGTCTCGTGCGATCGAGGTCGTTGCCCCACCACCGCGCCGACATTCGGTGCGCCTCGTCGACGATGACCAGATCCCACTCCGACTGCGCCAGGGCTGCCAGCAGATCGTCGCCTCGCGCCAGTTGATCCATCCGGGCAATCAGTAGCTGATGACGCCGGAATGGGTTGTCGCCGAACGGATTACCGCCGGCGACGGGATCCGTGCGCTCGCCGGTGCGGATCAGTTCGCGGGTCAGGAGGGTCGTGGTGATCCCGAACTTGGTTTCGAGTTCGGTCTGCCACTGATCGACGAGCCCGCCCGGGGCGACGATCAGCATGCGGGCGAGGTCGCCGCGCAGAATCAGCTCCTTGGCGTACAACCCGGCCATGACCGTCTTGCCTGCACCGGGATCGTCGGCGAGCAGGAAGCGCAGCGGGGTTCGGGGCAGGAGTTCGCCGTAGACCGCGCGGATCTGGTGGGGGAGCGGAGAGATATCGCTCGTGGCGACGGCCATCATCGGGTCATGCAGCCCGGCCATCCGGATACGGAGTGCCTCGGTGCCGAGTCTGACGTCGGCGGGTACTGCGGTGAACGACCATGGTGTACCGCTGACGTGATCGCTCATCTCGGCATCAGCGCTCCTCGTTCCGCACATCCTGTTGGGCAGACAATACGTTGTGGGTCGGCGACATTGGGCGAGTGCCGACCAACGAACGCGGATCCCTGGAATGGGGAACCTACGGCGATTCGTTCGGTCTGCGGTTACGGACCATCCGTCATCAGCGGGGGCTCTCCCAAGAGCAGGTGGCGGAGCGGTGTGGCATGCACCGCAATCAGATCTCGAATCTCGAACGCAATACGAGTAATCGTGAGCCGTTCATCGCCGACCCGGTGCTGTCGACGGTCTTTCGCCTGGCCCGTGCGCTCGAGGTGGCGCCGCGCCTGTTGATCCCGGATCTCGACATCCCGGTGCAGCGGCGTTCACCGGAGCAATCATCGCGTGCGGCTGTCTCGCGCGTGGAATCGGAACTCCAGCGCATTCTCGCGCGCCGCGACACCTGAGATCGGTCACCCGGCTGCGGGATGTGTTGTTGCTCAACGTCGAATAGATGCCATAACGCCAATCACGGGCTGCCCGCCGGTGCGGACAACCCGTGATGGTGAATGCGACTTCCGTCGGCATTTGCTCAGCCGGTATTTGCTCAGCCGTGGTAGGGCTCGGCCTTGACCAGCGTGACCTTGATCAGCGCACCACTGGGGACGGTGTACTGGCGGGTCTCGCCGACCTTCGCGTCGATCAGCGCGGCACCCAGCGGAGAGCTGGGGGAGTAGGTCTCCAGCGAGCCGTTCGCCCCTTCTTCGCGGGTCGCGATGAGGAAGGTCTCCTCGTCGGAGGTGTCGCCGTCGTAGTAGACGGTGACCACGGAACCCGGAAGTGCGACGCCCGACTGGGTCGGGGCCTCGCCTACCTTCGCGTTGTTGAGGAGCTCCTGAAGCTGGCGGATACGGGCTTCCTGCTGGCCCTGTTCTTCCCGGGCCGCGTGGTACCCGCCGTTCTCCTTGAGGTCGCCCTCTTCGCGGCGTTCGTTGATCTCGGCAGCAATGACCGGACGGTTGGCGATCAACGAGTCCAACTCGCCCTTGAGGCGGTCGTGCGACTCCTGGGTCAGCCAGGTCACCTGGGTGTCGGTCATCGGTCACTCCTTTGTGTCGTCCGCGTCCCACGTCGTCAACGTCGGACTTGTGGACTGCTCCAAATACAGCAACACGACCCCTGACGGAGCCGTGTATCAGAACAGTGTAGCACGCGACCGACGGCGCCTACGTCACGTGTCGGTCAACGGGGTGCATGTGGGGCTCCGGCCGGGTGCACTGGATCGAGCCCGTCGAGATCGAGACCACGCAGGTGACGGGGGATGGTGGTCTCGATATGGGCCTCCTTCGTCGGCCCTACTCGACCAGCGGAAAAGGCCTACTCGACCAGCGCAGAAAGCAGAAAGCAGAGCGTAGCGAACGTATCGGGAAGCTCGCGTGTGTTCCCGCCGGCCCCGCGATGCAGGAGGAGGGGCGCACATGCCCCACCGGCAGCGGAGCGAATCGTGTGAGAGGTACGGAGGGCATGTGCGAACCGACGACGAAGAGCGGGGTATCAAGGCGGGAACACCGCGACGCCGGAGGCGGCGCCATCAAACACGAGCCGCGCGCAGTGCGTCCAGATACGACGGCTCGGCCTTCTTGAGGCGGCCCACCACGAAGTAGGTCAGCGGCATCACGACGATCTCAACGAGTGTCTTCCAGATGAATCCGACGATCGTGTAGTTGACGAAGTCGCCCCAGGTCGAGATGCCCAGTGCGGTGGCGGCCACCGAGCAGAACACGACGGTGTCGGCGAATTCGCCGACGACGGTCGAGCCGATCAGCCGTGCCCAGAGTTGGCGTTCACCGGCGCGTTCCTTCATCTTGACCAGCACGAACGAGTTCAGGAACTCGCCGGCCAGGTAGCCCAGCAGCCCGGCAAGCAGGAACTGTGGGACGACGCCCGCGACGGTCTCGAAGGATTCCTGACCGTCGTAGAACGGCGCTGCGGGCAGGTGGATCGTGAGCCAGAAGCAGCCGGCCGCGAGCAGCAGGACGGAAAAGCCGGCCAGGATCACGCGGCGCATCGCGCGAAATCCGTAGACCTCGCTGATGACATCGCCGAGCACGTACGCCAGCGGGAACAGGAAGAATGCGCCGTCGGTCACCAGGCCGTCGAGGTGGATCGGCCCGACGTCGAGGTGTAGCCAACTGTCGAAGAGCAGCACCCCCTTGGTTCCGGTGATGTTGCTGATCAGCATCACGCCGACGAACAGCGCGGTCAGCATGGGGAAACAGGGGCTCGACGCGGTCGCGAAGACGGCGCGGACCGGACGATCCTCGACGGCGGTCATCGGTTGCTCCCATCCCTCATTGGTTGTGCCGTCATTGGTTGTGTTCCGTCAGGTAGGCGGGTACCGATGCCGTGCAGCCGAAGACCTCGCCGATCACCGGCGGCGCCGATGTACGGACTTCGGCGCGTTCCCCTTCCTGCGCCTCGCCCGGGCCGATGAGCACCTCGCGGCGGCCGACCTCGGAGCCGTCCTTGGCGCGGGCGCGCACCACGCAGGCAACCGGCCGGGACGGATCCGCGCGGTTGACCGTGAACTGGACGGCGACGGTAGTCGCGTCGAGGATGTCGTAGCCGGTGGCCTGCCCGGACACGTCCGGGTCGGCGAATTTCTGGTAGCCGATGGTCGCCAGGGCCAGTCCGGCGGCGATGACGGCGATCGATGAGGCGATGAACCAGCGCCGGCGCGACCGGGCCGGGCGTTCGACGGGATAGGTGGCCCGTGGACCACTGCGCGGGCGATCGCGCAGGTCGGAGCCCTCGGGCGTGCCCCCGTCTGAACTGTTCACGCGTCAATACCTACCATGGGTGGACGACCGATCCGAAGGCGAGGAACCGTGAGCGAGACCCACAGCGGTGGATTGCGTCTGATGGCGGTGCATGCGCACCCCGACGACGAGTCGAGCAAGGGTGCGGCCACGTCGGCGCGCTATGCCGCCGAGGGCCATGACGTGCTGGTGGTGACGCTCACCGGGGGGGAACGCGGCGACATCCTCAACCCGGCCATGGACCGGCCGGGCATCAAGGAGAACATCGCCGAGGTGCGCCGGGAAGAGATGGCGAAGGCGGCCGCGGCGCTGGGCGTGCAGCAGAGGTGGTTGGGCTTCGTTGATTCGGGGTTGCCGGAAGGCGATCCGTTGCCGCCGTTGCCGGCGGGCTCGTTTGCGACGCTGCCCGTCGACGTGGCCACCGAAGCCCTCGTCACGGTGGTGCGGGAGTTCCGGCCGCACGTGATGATCACCTACGACGAGCGCGGCGGCTATCCGCATCCCGATCACATCATGTGTCACACGGTGTCGGTGGCGGCCTTCGACGCCGCGGGCGATCCAGATGCATTCCCGGGGACCGGTGCGCCGTGGACCGTTGACAAGCTCTACTACACACACGGGTTCATCCGTGACCGGATGGTGCGCTTCTCCGAGGAGTTCGAACGGCAGGGGCAGGAGAGTCCGTTCGCCGAGTGGCTCTCGAAGTGGGATCCGAGCCGCGGTGACCTGATGGCCCGCGTGACGACGCAGGTGGAATGCGGCGCCTACTTCCCGCAACGTGACGAGGCCCTGCGCGCCCACGCCACCCAGATCGACCCCAACGGGGTGTTCTTCGCGGTGCCGCTGGAATGGCAGCAGCGGCTTTGGCCGACCGAGGAGTTCGAGCTCGCCAAGACCCGGGTTTCCACGTCGATCCCGGAGAACGACCTCTTCGCCGGGATCAAGGTCGTAGGGGCCGAAGCCATGGGAACGGAAGTTGCGGGGACCGCGACATGAGTACCGCGTACACGATCATTCTGGCGGCCCAGCAGGAGCCGCAGGGGCCGGAGTTCGGCAAGGCGTCACCGATCGGCCTGCTGCTGATCATCGTGCTGCTGATCGGCACCGTCCTGCTGATCTGGTCGATGAACCGGCAGCTCAAGAAGCTGCCCGAGACCTTCGACGCCGAACATCCCGAGGCCGATCAGGCCTTCGACGAGGGAACCGACGCGGCAGCGGCTGATCCGGCCATCGATGTGGGCGAACCGAGTCCGGTGCCGGATGCCGAGGAGCGTTCGGGCGGGGCGTGAGGTGCGGCGGCTCACCAGCCGCGTTGGGCAAAGAGCCGCATCAGATTCCGTTTGCGTCTGTGCTCGGTTGCGAGCGCGGCGACGTAGGGAGAGAACTCGTCCTCGCGGCCGGCGGCCGTCATCAGTCGGCCGATCCGTTCGATCAGGGCCACGGCATCGGCATACGACGAGTTGTTCATCGCGGCGATCGCACGCGTGACCTCAGCGCGCCACAACGGAATGGCGTCGTCGGGATGATCATTCTCACGAAGTCGGGCGAGTTCCAGCCACTGTTCTCGCAGGCATCCGCCAGTCGTGGCCGCCGACCACGCCTGGTCGACGTCGCCGTCGGCCAAGAGGACAGCCACCAGCAGCGAGTGGTCGGGGTCGCGCATGGTGTGCTGGCGGAGGTAGGCGAGCGCGTCGTCACGGTATGCGGGCCACCGTCCGGCACGTTTGGCATGCGCTGCGAGCCGGCGGTACGACTGCACGCTCGGCGATTCCTCGTACGCGTGCCGCATGACGTCGGCCGCCTCCTCGGACCGGCCGTCTCGGTGGTATGCGGCGGCAACAAATTCGGCCAACCCGTGATCGCGGTAGCCGTGGCAGGACAGGCCCCGCAGAGCCCAGTCGAGTGCTTCGTCGTATCGCGCCGCGCCGTGCAACGTCTCGGCGATCTGGACAAAGTCGTAGGCCGACGACAGGTCGCGTGCCAGCACCTCCACCACCGCGTCGACGTCGCCGGAGAGCTTGGCCAAGGACAGCATGATCCGGGTGAGCGAGAAGCGGTGCGACGACCACGAGTGCTCGGAGTCGCCAGGGCCGAGCGACGGCAGAGCGTCCCAGTCGGCCTGCGCAAGCCGCCGGTACTCGGCCAACCCCGCGTCACCGAGTACTTCGGCATAGGTTTCCACCGCGCCGTAGAACACCTCCAGGTCGCCGCCGGCGAGCTCCCGTTGGTACAGCCTGGCGGCCAGCGCGCGCTGCTCGGGCCGCGCCTCGGTGCAGGCAGCCAGATGCAGGTCCTGGAGTTGTTCGGCCACCTGCGTCATCCAGCCGTCCGAATCGTCGATGTGCCCCACCGCGGTCTCGGCGAGATCGACGGCATACTCGCTCAACGCCATCACGTGTTCGGGATGCCCGTCATCGAGGAGAAGCTGCAGCTCATCGAGCACGGACCCGATGCGGGTGGCGTAGTCGTGAGCGTCGCGGTAGTCGATGTAGCCGCCGGTTTCGAACGCCGTGGCAAGAGCGGTCCGGAACGCGCCGAGATTTGGTTGCGCGCCGGTTGCTGCGGTGGCAGATGCACGGAGCCGGGCGTCGAAGGCGGCATCGTTGGCGGCCCGCTCGAGTAGCAGGCCGACGAGGGCCGCGTGGTCGAGGCCGGCGAGATAGGCGGCCAGATCGACAGCGTCCGCGGCGTCGTCGCCGTTGTCGGGTTGCTCAGCCACTGTCGGACGCCGCCTCGTGCTCACAGTCTGAGGCTATCGGCTTGGTGATGATCACCCCATGCGCACTGTGGTGGCGGTTCATCTGGCCAGCTCAGGCCGGCATGCATGGGTCGGGGAATCCGAGACTGGTGTAGCCGGGTGCACGCGTGGCCAGTGCGGCCGCGAGAAGGGGACCGGGTCGGCAGCGAAGTGGTCTCGCTCGGAAGTTCGTTCGGGGTGTCCGGTGGAGCGATCGGCGATCTGGCAAGGCGGAGGAGGGCGCGTCGAGCACGGCGGCCTGTCCGTCGGAGTCCGCGGCAAGCCGGCAGGTCTGATCACCGGGCAGCATCGGATACCGGCCGACGTGGCGGTTGCCGATCAGATGAGCGGCAAATACCTCGGGTGTCAACGGAAGGTGTCGAACCTCCGACGCGGGTGCGCCCAGCCCGGTCGACGCCTGGTCAGTCGAACCATGCCGCCTGAGTGCCGTGAGCGGGAGCGGCCTCTGCGTCGGTCAGTTTGAGGAGCTTGCGCAGGCGTGCGTTCTCCTGTCGCAGGCTCTCAAGCTCCGCTCGCAGGTTGCTCACGACCTCGATTCTGCGGGTTCGCCAGCGGTGGTTTCGGCTGCGCCAGCAGCGGCACACGCTGTGTGTTACTGATCCGATGCACAATTCTCAGTAAAATATCATGTTGGCGAATGAATGTGCGGTTAGAATAGTATTATGACTCACATTGAGATCGCCGCTAAGATTGAGGACCTCCTCGATGCCCTGGGTGATCTCGCCGTTCCCGACGAGATCACCGGCCCCGACGCCTATGCCGCCCTGACGGTGCTGGCGCGGCTGCGGAACGTCGTTGATG
>JASGFO010000007.1:0-42621 GCA_047605505.1 Gordonia sp. (in: high G+C Gram-positive bacteria)
CTTCGTCGCCCAAACCCAAAACTGGCCAGCCACTACTCGCGGATCCAGGTCTGATCTCAACAGCCACTGAGCGAGGAGCTACATGCAGATCCCCGACGCTGACCGGATCACGCGCCGCGAAGCACCAGAGCGCTCCGACGCGCGATTTTTCCTCAATCCGTATCATTTCGTGTCGGCGCCGCCACGCGGTGGCCGGCCAGCACTCGGCGATCATGCTCCGGCGTCGCATGGCGTCGCCGAGCCGGGCATGTACGCAGCTCGCGTCCCGATCGTGCTGACCACGCGGACGCCACTGCTGGTGCCGGATCAGCCGCGCGGCTACAGCAAGGGCAAGGGTCCTCGGGTCTTGCGCACCCGAGTTGACCGCGCGGGACAGGCGGTGTTGTCGGGGTCGACGGTCAAGGGCATGTTGCGTGCGGCGTACGAGGCGATCACCAATTCCCGCTACGGCGTCTTCGATCCGCGGCACGCCGAGATCGGTTCGATCCGTGTCGACAGGACCCGCCGGTACTTTACGCACTCGCCCAAGGAGCTGACGCCGTTGTCGCTCCTGCCGGCAACGCAGTGGGATGGCCTTTCGCCGGCGGATCGGGTGTTCGGCTGGGTTCTCGATCGAGACACATCCGATGCGGTGTCCAACACCCGGGGCCGTCGTGAGAAAACCGCGGTCAAGGGGCACCTCAGGGTGACCGCGCCTCAGGTTCTGGATGCCCCGGACGGTCAAAGTGTCCAGGAACTGGTGGATTCAGGTGAGTCAAAGCCGCTCGGTCTGTCGATCCTCAACACACCGAAGCCAACCCAGTATCGCTTCTACACGCTGGACGGCACCGGAAATCCTATCTCTAGAGCGCCGAAAAGCGAGCTCGGGGGATTCCGCCGGGGCGATCAGCTCCGCGGTCGCAAGTTCTATCTGCCCCATGCCGATGTCTTCGACGACAACAGGGGATCGCGCAGCTACTGGATGAGCCGTGACCCGTTTCACCCGGTGAAAGTCAACGGCAGACAGCGCTATCCGGAGCATGTGACGGTCGTCGACGACAAACCCGAGGTCTCGATCGCCGTCAAGAACTGGGTTCCGGCGGGGACGACGTTCGGCGCGGAACTGTTCATCGACAACGTGAGCGTCTCCGAGTTGGGTGCCCTGCTGTGGCTGCTCGCCCTGCCCGAGCAAAGTGTGTTCACGATGGGATTGGGCAAGCCGCTGGGGTTTGGCGCTGTTCGAGTCGATGCCGACTGGGATCACGTTCAGATCAGCACGCCGGACGAGATTCGTCAGCGCTACCGATCGCTGGCCGCGGCCGCCCGTCAATTGTCGACCGGAGCCGGCGGCAACAAGGAGATAGCGCAGAAATCGATCAGCCATTTCGATCAGATGCTGCGTCAGGATGAACAGCTGAAAACTGTGCGTGCTGAGTTCTTGGACGCAACGATGGGTTATTCCGGGTTGCCTGTTCACTATCCAAGAGTGTTCGGCGAGAACAATTCAACCGAGCCGCGTCCCAATACCTATGAATGGTGGATGAAGAACGAAAAGAAGGATAAGCGCGCGCTACCTCGGATGCTTCCATCGAAGATTCCGTGGTTGCCGTACCTGCATAGGAGATAGTCGGGATACCGTAATGGACAATCAACACATGCACACCCTCACCGTCCTCACCCCCCACGATTTCACCCTCTACGACGGCGACACCGTGATCCTCCACATCCCTACGGCCGGCAAGATGTGCCGGCTGGAGGAGCGACGTGCAGCACCGTCGACCACCACCGTCGACGGCGTTCTCGTCCCGCGTACGGAGCTTGGCTATGCCGAGCCCGTCGTCATCAACCCCGACGGGTCACGGGAGCCCGTTCCACCGCCCACGCCCGGTGTCCTGCTCCTGGTCTCGCGCGTCACCGCGCAGGAGCTCGCCGACCGCGATGACGTCGTCTTTCCTCTTGACGAAGTCCGGGACGCACACAACCGCATCATCGGCTGCCGTGGCCTGGGCAGTTTCACCGAGCGGCCCACCGAGGAGGAATCCGCATGATCACCCATTGGCTCATCCCCGTCGGCGGTATTGACCCTCGCAAGGTCAAGCTGTCCTATCTGCACGCGGTGGTTTCGGGATGGATGGAGGACGATCTCGATGATCACCGTGCCGAACGCAAACAATGGTCGTTGACGCCGATCACCCAGGTCGACGGTGTTGCCGCGATCCATGTCGTGACGCTCACCGAGTCGGCCTACACGGTGATGGCGTCGGCGGCGCCGGCCGGGGAGATCCGGCTCGGTTCCCAGCACGGCGTCGTGCTCGGTCGTCCCGTGGTCGCCGGTGGGGTGACCGTCGACGATATCCTCGACACCCCGGTCGAGCGCGCCCACTGTGTTGTGTTCCGCACTCCGACGGCATTGCGCAACAAGGACTGCATCTCACCGCTGCTGGAGCCGTATCGGCTGGTCGGGTCGGCGGTGAAACGCTGGAACAGTCTCGTAGCGGATTCGGCGCGCCAGCTCGAGCACGGTGTGGCGCCGTCGGAGATCTGGGTCTCTGATCTCGACGGCCGCAACGAGGTGATGAAGGTTCACGGGATCACCGTGTCCGGGTTTGTCGGCCGGATGCGCTTTGTGTGTGAGAACGACAATGCCGCCCAGCTGTTCAGCCGGATCTGGGCGTTTGCCGAGCACGCGGGCATCGGCGCCTATACGCCGCACGGCCTGGGCTGCGTGGCACGAGAGGACACCTGGCAACCCCGCGAGCCGAGGCGACCGGCGCGTCCCCGGCGCGCGCAGGCCCGTATCAGCGCGTGAGCATGGGGCACGGTGATGGACGGCGTCACGCTGTGGGAACGGGCAATCACCCCGGATTGCCTGCGCGTGGCGTGGGAGCACGTCCACTCGCGTGCGATTGATGACGAGGGCGCACCGGCGCCGTCGATCGCGCGTTTCGCCGAGAACGTCGAGGAGAAGCTTGCCGCCACCGCGCAGGCGCTGGCCGACGGCTCGTATCGTCCACTGCCGCTGACCAGGATCGGCATCCCGAAGAAGGACGGCACCGAACGCACGCTCGGGATTCCGGCGGTCCGCGACCGCGTCGTCGAGCGCGCGATCCTCAGCGTCATTGCCCCCTTCGCCGATCGCCACCTCGGTCCTGCGTCGTATGCCTACCGGGAGGGGATCGGCGTCATCGACGCGGTCCATGCCGTCGCGGCGATGCGTGACGAGGGCCTGCACTGGGTATTGCACGCCGACGTCGACAACTGCTTCGACACCATTCCCCGCGATCTCGCGGTCCGCAAACTGATGGCGACGCTGCCCGACGATTCCCTCGCGGAGGTCATCGAGGCGCTCACCACCCGCCCGGTCTCAACCAGACGGGGCCTGGTGGCGACGGCCGGTGTACCGCAAGGGACGTCGCTGTCACCGATGCTCGCCAACCTCGTCCTCGCCGATCTCGACGATGCGCTCTTGGACCGTGGCTTCCCGGTGGTGCGCTACGCCGACGACTTCGTCGTGCTCGGGTCGTCGCGGGACGCGATGTGGGAGGCCACGAGGGTGGCGGCAGATGCCCTGGAAGGATTCGGTATGGCACTGGGTGCGGACAAGACCGAGATCATGACATTCGACGAGGGCTTCTGCTTTCTCGGCGAGGACTTTGGGCCACGGTATCCACCGACCGCGCACGATCACCGGGTGGAGGTGCCCACGCGGCGTGTGCTGTTCTGCGGACGGCAGGGCGGTCGCATCTTCACCAAGGCCGGCCGGGTGGTGGTCGAGTCGAAGAGCGATGTGGAACTGCTCAGCGTGCCGAAGAACCTCGTCGCCCGGATTGTCTGCTTCGGTGCGGTGTCGGTGGCAGCCGGGACCCGCTCGTGGTTGCTCGAGGAGGGCATCGGCGTGGTGTTCCTGTCACGTCGCGGCACATATCAGGGGCAGCACCTCGCGGCCGCCGACGGCACCCGGGTGACGCGGTTGCGGGCGCAGCTGGATTTTGTGGATGACCCGGATCGGGCGCTGCCGGTGGCCCGCGAGATGGTGGATTCCAAGATCGGCCATCAGATCACGCTGTTGCAGCGATTCACGCGGGAGAAGGATGCCGACGTGGTGGCCGACGCCCTGCACACGGCCCGCCAGATGCGTCGCATGCTCCCGGATACGACGACGCGTGCGGAGATCATGGGTGTGGAAGGCGCCGCAGCGGGAGCGTACTTCACCGCCCTCGGCACGATGGTGCCCGATGAGCTGACATTCACCTGCCGCAGCCGACGGCCGCCGCTCGACGTGGTGAACTCGGCGTTGGGGTACGGGTACGCGGTGTTGCTGTCGGAGTGCGTGTCTGCGCTGGTGGCCGCCGGGCTGGATCCGGGCATCGGCATCTTGCACAGCGCGAGCGGCAAACGCCCAGGGCTCGCGCTCGATCTGATGGAGGAGTTCCGGCCACTGATCGTCGATCAGGTGGTACTTGACGCGGCACGGCACAGCAAGCTTCGCGCTGATCATGGCGGGTCGCTCGAAGGCGGGCCGGGTGTGCACCTGACAAAGGCAGGCAAGAGTGTGCTGGCCCGCGGCTACGAACAACGGATGCTGCGGGTGACCTCGGGTGCGATCCCGAATTTCACCGGCTGTTGGCGGCGTTGCCTGTATCGGCAGGCCAAACTGCTCATGCGGACGATCACCGACCCGACCCAGCCCTGGCAGGGCATGTCGTGGCGCTGACGGTGCTGGTGGCCTATGACATCACCCAGGACCGACGACGGGCCCGGCTGGCGGCATTGTTGCAGTCGTGGGGCGACCGCATCCAGTACTCGGTGTTCATCTGCACGATCGCCGACGACGCGTTGCCGACATTGGAGGCGGAGGTGACCAAGATGATCGACGTCGACGAGGACTCGGTGTTCATCGTGCGTCAGTGCAAGACCTGTTGGGCCGGTCTGGTGACGATCGGCCAGGGGGAGCCGCCCCACGAGGACCTGCTGTGGGAGGCGTTTTGAGGCCGGGCGGAGCCGGTGCACGCGCCGGCTTGAGTGCCGACTGGTGTGCAGTGCCCGTGACCTGCGGAAATGGGCCATCGAGGACCGAAACTGTCCGCAATGCGCAGGGCTGCCGGCCGGGCGGTGTGCAAGTGGTCAGCATCGGTGCTGGTCAGCGGGGGTGTTCTGGTGGTAGGGTTCACGACGTTGACTCGCTGAGATGCGAATTGAAACACGACCGTTCCCCACCCCTGATGGAGGCTGATGACGTTCACGACGTTGACTCGCTGAGATGCGAATTGAAACCGGCGGAGTGGTGCCCCTCCTTCTGGGAGACGTGTTCACGACGTTGACTCGCTGAGATGCGAATTGAAACCACGGAGACTCGGGATGCACATAGGTGAACATCCTAGTTCACGACGTTGACTCGCTGAGATGCGAATTGAAACGCACCCCTCCAGTGGGTGTGCAGACCTTGTTATAGTTCACGACGTTGACTCGCTGAGATGCGAATTGAAACGGTAGGTGTTACAGCCCACCGCCACCTCGATGGTGGCGTTCACGACGTTGACTCGCTGAGATGCGAATTGAAACGGTCCAGACTGGCCTCAAGCCAGCCATTATCGTTCACGACGTTGACTCGCTGAGATGCGAATTGAAACACCGCCATGACCCCGAACGCGTCTGAGTCGGGCCGGACGTTCACGACGTTGACTCGCTGAGATGCGAATTGAAACAGGTCGGCGCGGCCCGACAGACGCTTGACCGCGGCGTTCACGACGTTGACTCGCTGAGATGCGAATTGAAACGGCTTCGTAGCCGCCCCTGATAGGGAGGGACTGTTCACGACGTTGACTCGCTGAGATGCGAATTGAAACAGGCCGCCCACGAGGAGGGAATCACCCGCACGCACCTTGTTCACGACGTTGACTCGCTGAGATGCGAATTGAAACCTCGACGGTCGAGGGAGATGGCGACCACGTGGCCGCCACCTGTTCACGACGTTGACTCGCTGAGATGCGAATTGAAACGCGTCGAAGACGGTTGGCGCGATCACACCGTTCGCCGGAGTTCACGACGTTGACTCGCTGAGATGCGAATTGAAACCGAACCACCGTTCGTCGTCGTTCTCTTCGAAGAGTTCACGACGTTGACTCGCTGAGATGCGAATTGAAACGTCCATCGGAACAGGTTGGCGTTGATGTTCTTCCAGGTTCACGACGTTGACTCGCTGAGATGCGAATTGAAACACCGGCCACACCTTGCGCAGTGGAGCTGTTGTACGGTTCACGACGTTGACTCGCTGAGATGCGAATTGAAACACTCCCCCACGGGGAGGGAGTTCACCTGAAAGGCCGTTCACGACGTTGACTCGCTGAGATGCGAATTGAAACGCCGCCGCCTTACGGCGCAACCGATCAAAAAAAAACAGTTCACGACGTTGACTCGCTGAGATGCGAATTGAAACCTTATTGGCGTAGCACGGTTCAACCTTGATTGAACCGAAGGTTCACGACGTTGACTCGCTGAGATGCGAATTGAAACCGACGGGCCATCGAAGCCCGCACTCGTTCTGGGGTTCACGACGTTGACTCGCTGAGATGCGAATTGAAACGACCGTCACCTCCGCCCCGAGCGTTTTACCCATGGCGGCGTTCACGACGTTGACTCGCTGAGATGCGAATTGAAACTGCTCTAGCACTTGCGTGCGAGCGGGTCCCGGCAGTTCACGACGTTGACTCGCTGAGATGCGAATTGAAACACTTGTACTTTTCCCCTTTATCGAGCCCCAAAAGGAGCTCGTTCACGACGTTGACTCGCTGAGATGCGAATTGAAACCCTTATGGTCAATAGTGAGAGGGTGATCAGGGCCAAGGTTCACGACGTTGACTCGCTGAGATGCGAATTGAAACTACCCCCTCTTCTCCCCGAAGGCATCCGTCGCGGCGTTCACGACGTTGACTCGCTGAGATGCGAATTGAAACAGGTCCAGGCTTGCCTCGAGCCAGCCATTATCGTGGGCGTTCACGACGTTGACTCGCTGAGATGCGAATTGAAACTCAGGACTCCGTCTCCGGAGCCAACCGCGACGACGAGGTCGGCGTTCACGACGTTGACTCGCTGAGATGCGAATTGAAACGTGCGTCGCATATACCTATGCGTGAACTCGGGGTTACCCCCACTGTTCACGACGTTGACTCGCTGAGATGCGAATTGAAACGTGAGAGGGTGATCAGGACCGACTGTTTCCAGGGAGAGTTCACGACGTTGACTCGCTGAGATGCGAATTGAAACCCCTGTAGCAAATTTCTATCGTTTTGTATAAGTACGCAGTTCAAGACGCTGACTCGCTGCGATGCGAATCGGGGTTTGAGGTGATCACGGGGGATCGGCGAGGGTTTCGGCTCCGCAACGGGTCCGTGTTGTGGCACGAATTGTTCGGAGGATGACAAAATTCGGCCAGCTGGTGTAACATTTGCTTGTCGTACATCCCGGAGAGCCGTGGGAGATTATCGTGGGATGGATTCCCGAGTTGGCGTTTGCGCTTGTTGGCGTCGTCGTGCTTGCTATCGTCGGATTTGTTGCTTCGCGTAAGCAACGAGCGGTGCTCCTGGAACGTTATTACCCGCCGGTTGTGTCGACGGCCGTGACTGCGATATTGGGGTCGGTGTCGATCGCGTTGGTTGGCCTCGTCCTCGAAGACTGGCTCCCCGCGCCGGAGGTCTCGGCCGTCTGGGAGGGACGTTTCACGACGAACTGGATGCGCGTCGTCATCGCCGTGGAGTCTCTGATTCTGCTCGTTCTGGCCATCGTCGGCCGGACCACGCGCGAGCGCGGCACCGGTACCGTATACTACCTGCGGATTCAGCCAGAGGGGCAGGCGGACTGGCACCGCGGCAATATGTCTGCCACGGCCGATCGCGTAATGGATTTCCGGAGCGCGACAGCGAGTATCTCGTACGAAGGCATGACGAACGGAAAGTCGATAGACATTCGGCATCAGGTTGAGGCCGTCTCCCGAGAGCTCGAGCGTGCGGCCAACGACGACCATCCCGACTCGGCGTGTAAGTTTGCGCCGAATATGACAGCGCCCGCGGCGCTCGCCGTGGGGTTTGATTGGCATGCACCGAGCGGCGCGATTCTTTTCGATGTGAACGATCGAATCCAACCAGGGGAAGTTGTCGCCTTCCGCCAACAAGCCTGGATCGACCTGAAGAGCTTGTTCGGCTACCATCCTGTGCTCCGGTCCCAACGAGACTTCGAGTACCGACTGGAACCCGTGCACGCGTACACCAGCAGCGCTCTGCAGGGCGTGCTCGGACGGATGATCAGCCACGAAAATAGCATGTCTGGTGGCACGGTCAATCGGGTGTTGTTGAGTATTCAGCTGACGCCAACTCGGGCACCAGGCAACGTGGGGGTTCCTGTCGACGCTCATGTCATCGTCGGAATCCGCAACAGGGAGGGCCAGGTCGTTCCGTCGAAGGTGGACGAGAAGAACCGGTTTCGGCCGACGGTTGGCGTAGCGGGTGACCAAGAGCTGGACGTCGGCCGGGTGGCTGCGGCGGCGGCGTTGGAGATTCGTAATGTGCTTTGCGACTACAGCGACAAGGTGATCCTCCTGCAACTGCTCGCGCCGAAGACTGTTAACATGGCGATTGGTTGGCACTTAGCAAACCTTTTACCGGAGGAGGTCGCGCCACCGGCGAGATGGCCGTGGAGTCGGATTGTCCCGCTCAGCTCCTACCGAAATATCAATGGGGCATACGAATATTTCCCGACCCACGTGCGCTGGGATCAGCGATCGCCAAAGGCTTTGCTGTCGGGCACGCGAGAACAATCTGAGCCCGATTCGTGACCGCGCACGCATTCGAGTCGAGAATCCCCCTCATCCTGCTCACCGACAAGCATCCCGCGGCATCCCTTGCCACGCCGCTCGCCGTCGACTATGCGCGCGTGATCATTGCCCACACCACCGGCACCGCGCGTGAGGCCGGGCGCCTCGCATCGGTGATCGTCGAGGCCCGCCCCGACGCACCCACCCCTGAACTCTTCGATTGCGGACCCGCCACCGATTTCGACTCGACATCGCGGCGCCTCTCCGAGATTGACGTCGCCGCCCCGTACCGTCTCGACTACACCGGGGGCACCCGGGTGCAGGCTGTCTGCGGCATCTGGCGTCACCTCGACGACCACGCACATCTCGACGGCGCGCACCATCTGCGCCACTACTTCGACAACCGCACCCGCGCACTGCTGTCCGACGGTCCGACGCCACATCGCGCGCAGGTACATGCCGACCTGTCCCGAGTGACCCTCGCGCGTCTCGCGCGGCTCGAAGGCTATCGGCTCGACGGCGGCGCGAGCCCCGTGGACATCCGCCGCGGCGCCACCGCGACGGCCGTCGACCGCGACCTCGAGAGGCTTCGTGGCCTGCTCGTGGGTCGGCGGGCGCCGGCAACACCGCAGCTGCGTGCCGCGGTGGCCGCGCTCGGCACACACATCGTCGGACTGCCAGACAGCGACTACCTCACATCCGCCGCCGGCGGAAAGCTTCGCGGCGACGCGATCGAGATCTACGTCGCCTGCCGGCTGGCGCACGCCATGCGGGGTCGCGAGAACGTGGAGATCCGGCACGCCACACGCGCTTACGCGCTCGACGAGCCACCGAAATCTCCCCCTCACGCCGAACTCGACGTCGTGGTTCGGGTGGGGCTGACGGTCTGGGTGATCGAGACCAAGGCCGCAGCCGACACCGCGATCGCCGAGTTCAGTCGACGTGAGACATTCGCACGCCTCACGTTTGGTCCCGAGGCCGGCGTCGCGATGGTCACCGCCGGGCACCGGACGGCCACGAGACAACGCCGACTGGACCGCCTGCGCAACATCCTGCGGGAACCCGTCGCCACCCGCGTACGTGCCGAGACCATCGATCTGCGCGCACCCAAACAGCTCTCCCGATTCGCCACTCGAATCGCTACGCCGGCGACGACAACCCGGCGCACCCGCGCCCCGATCACGGCGCCGGTGGATGTGTTGATCTGTGCCCTGGGTTCGCGCGTCGGCGTGAGCGCGGTGATCGGCGAGACCCCACCCGGACGCACCGGTCTGCTCACGCTGGCCGGAGCGCCGTCGACGGCCCCCACCGAGCGGACCACCCCCTCCGGAGAAGCCGGGCGTCACGGTGAAATGATCTCCTTCCCCGCCCCTGACCTCGCGGCGGCGACGGCCCACGCCGTCGCCCGGGATTCGCGGCCCGCACGGCTGGGAGTGGTCTCCGGCCCCAAGAGCGCGCTCGCCGGCTTCGTCCGCTACGTGCACGAAGTCCCCGATGCGCAGTTGATATACCTTGACCGGCTCGTCTGCGACGGCCAGTCCCGGCGCATCCACGTCGGTCATCCGGGCCGCGGCTGGCAGACCCGTCCCCGGAAGTACCCCGAGCGGTGGTCGGAGTACCTCGCCACGAAGGGATTTCGGCCGGCGTCCGGCGAATCCACGGCACATCGGGTGGTCGGCGCGGTGATCGCGCAGGCCGCCGCCCACGACGTCACGGCCTGGCTCCCCACGTCCGCCTCGCCGCGGGGGATCACCCATCTGCTTCTCGCCGGAGCCCACAACACCGCCTCGGTCACGGTGATCGGCACAGTGGCGCGCGGCACGATCACCACCCCGGACACCGACGCCGCCCGGGTGGCGGTCCTCGACTTCGCGGCCACCGTCGAGAGCGCAACCGGCCCGGCAAACCGCACCGTGGTGGCGATGCCCGACGACTACCTGGGTGATGGCACCCACCCCGGCTCGCGGCGCTCTCGGTGGCAACTCCTTGCCACCGAGAATGACTGGTTGCCGTTCGGAACACTTGGCCTCGTCGACGAGGCGGTCACGCTGACGCTGCCCGACGCGCTGTGGATCGATCTCGGCGGCTGAGGGCACAGCGCTGATCCGGCGCGTTCATACGATCGGGTGAATTCGGGCCGCAGCGGTGCCTGAAGTCCATGCCGGCCTCCGCGGAGGACAACCATTCACACGTTCGGACGAATCTGGGCGCGCAGGGGACCGAATCCATCCGCCGCCCAGTAGCCTTCATCCTCGTGAGATGACGGTCACAGGCGCGATCGTCCGGGTCCGCACCACTGGGCACCACTGCCTCCGGGGATCACACGGCCGACCGTCTCGTGAACGTCGCCGTCGAAAGGGTTGAGACAGATGACAAGTGGACAAGACAGCGTGGAGGACGGCGCGATCCTTCTGCGTGATCAACTGGTCCGTATCAGCGCGCTGATCAGCTCCGATACCGAGCGCCCGGTTCTCGACGCGATCGGCCAGATCCTCGACATCGCCGACGAGGTTCCCGCACACCGGGCGCTGGCGCTCGGCTTCCTGTTCTCCGAGGCGGACGCATTTCGTCGCGGACACAAGCGGATTCGGCTGCCAGACGCATTCTCCTCACGGGCGAACATCGTCGACGCACACCTCGAGTTCGCGCTGGACGAGAACCTTCCCGTCCATGACTTCTACCGCATGCTCGACGGGCTGCTCGATATGCCGCAGTTCGCCGGACGTGACGAACGCATCCTCGCGCTCTACTGGCTGGTCATCGACAAACAGCTCCCGTACTTCCAGTTGGCCGACGTCGACCCCATCGGTGACGAGCAATGGAGCGAGGGAATCTCGTCGCGGGAGGATGATCTGGCGTTGACTCGCCATGTGTTCGCCCGCAAGATTCCCTCGAAATGGGCCGAGGCCGATCAGTTGCGCCGTATTCTCGCGAGCCACGCCACCAGCGACGAGGACCGGAACTTCCTGATCGCCTTCATCATCGACGGCGCACAGGCACGGGGATACGACCGCGGCTACAACGACGGGAAGCGGGAGTGACCGGTGAGGTCGAGGTCCGTGCATTGCGGCCGCTGGAGGATGCCGAGGCCGCGCGGTTACGTCTGGCGATGCCGCTGACTCTCGCCGGCTTGATCGCGCCCATCCCGGGTGCGACCCTGCGCAGCAGGCTGACCGCCGATGGCAGCGGTGAACTGCGCATGTCGGTCGCCGTCGCCTGCATCGACGCCTACCGTCTCCGGTTGGACAGCGAACTACGCTCCGTCATCGAGGATTTCGGTGTCGTCGAGGATACCGAAGACACCGCGCCGGAAGGGTACTACTGGCCGCTTGTGCCGGCCACGGACTCCTCGGCCGGGCGTTCCGACGGCCGCGGGGAGGAGAGCAGTGATTCGGTGGGCGTCGTCGTCGACGGCACCTCGTCGCGATCGCAGGGAGCGCCGGCGGCGGAACCCTATTGGTCGGCGCTGGCATCGACGCCGGCCTCCAGCGACGACACCGACGACCTGCTCACACTGCTCTCGCGCGTGCCGGATGTCACCTACGACGTCAGCGTCGAGATCTCGTCGGAGGCCCGGCCGCGGGAACCGCGGTGGTCGGTGATCGCCGGCTTCTGGACCGCCGACGACACACTGCCGCTGCGGCTGCGGGCCTTCGTCGCCCGCTGCCTCCCGGGATTCCGGATCGGGGCACCGGGCGAGCGCCCGCATCCACTGACCGTGCCGAACCCGGTTCTGCCGCATCTGCTCCGGATACCGGTCGCCGGCAGTCGGCCGCTGCCCGGGATTCTGACCGGCCCGCCGCCGGCGCTTCCCGTGGTGCGCCGCGCCCTGGGGCAATACGATGACGCGTCGGGAACAGCGGTGCGGCTCGGCAAGGGCGAGTTGCCGTCGGGGGCGCCCACCGATCTGAGCCTGGTCGCACATGAGCGCAGACGCCACGTCCACATCGTCGGGCGCACCGGCACGGGCAAATCGTCGCTGTTGGCGGCCATCGCGCATTCGGTTGCCTCGTCCGGTGACGGCGGCCTCATCCTCGATCCGCACGGGCATCTGGTCAACCGCATCATCTCGGAACTCCCCGAATCCGCCGTCGACCGGACCTGGGTCATCCGCGCGGGCGATCCCGGCCGGGCCGTGCCGATCAACCCGCTCGCCGTCGACGATCCGGTGCGCCGGGACATCGTGATCCAGGACTATGCCGACATGTTCCGGGAATTGTTCGACCCCGCCCAGATCGGTATTGCGGGACCGTACTTCGAGGAACGATTGACGATGGCGCTGCGTGGCCTCATCGCCCTGCGCGGCAAACGCGCCACCATCCTCGACGCGCCGTTGATCCAGACCGACGAGGGCTTGGCCAAACAGGTCCTTGAGAAGGTCGACGATGCGCGCGTGCGGGCCTGGTGGAAGAATGATCTGGCAACGCGGTCACGCAGTTCGGACTATGGGGAAATGGTCTCCTGGTTCAGTTCGAAGTTCAGCCGATTCGACACGACGGCGGCGATGAAGGCCGCCATGGGCACCGGCGCCGACGCCTTTGACCCGGCCCAGGCCATGGACGAGGGCCGGCTGATTCTCGTCGACCTGTCCAAGGGAAAACTCGGCGAGGTCGCGTCCCGGCTCCTCGGATACCTGTATATCTCGCGATTCTGGTCGGCCGCACTGCAACGGTCGACGACGCGGCCGTTCACCGTGATGGTCGACGAGGTGCAGTCGTTCTCCTTCGGGGCACTTCCCGACATGCTCTCCGAGGGCCGCAAGTTCGGCCTCTCGGTGATCGTGTGCCACCAGTACCTCGGTCAGCTCGAACGGCAGCTCGACGACGCGATCGAGGGAAACACGGCCACCACCATCGCCTTTCGGACCTCGGCGCCCGACGCGGTGGAGCTCAGCGCTCGGTTCGGAGGTCAGGTGGGTGTGGCGACCCTGACCACACTGCCCGATCTCACCGCGGTCTGTCAGCGCGTCGCCGGTGATGTGGCGCCGGTGCCGCACACGCTGACCGTCGACCACAATTTCCGGGGTCTCGGCCGATCCGGAGCGGAGCTGGAGGAGGTCGTGGCGCGGATCGATCAACGCAGCTATCGCGACCTCGTGGAACCACATCTGGGGCTCAGGACATTGGGGGAGGAGCTGGGGGCACCCGCGCTCGCCCCGCGGGCGAGTGGGAAAATCGCCGGGATCGATGGATATCTTGCCGAACTGTGAGGGTGTCTCTGTGCCTCTGCGAGGGAATTGATGGGAGAATTCGGTGAGTTCGAGTGAAATAAATTCCGCACGGCGGCTGCGGAGGTTTACAGAACCCCAACTTCTCGGTGCGATTGGTTTCACTGCGATCAGCTTAACCGTGATCTTTGGATACGCGGTAGAGCACTTCATCGACTGGGATTTCTCGTTCTTTCGGGGCTGGCAATATTGGGTGGCGCTGGCGTTATCCGTCTTGATCTGGCTACCGACGTATTGTATGCTGAAGAACCTGAAGTTGGAGACCGGAACGCTCTACTATCTTCGACTCCAGCCGGCTACATTCACGCCGCTTCACGATCCTACCGTCACGCTGTACAGTGAGGCTGCCCGGGATTTCCGGGCGGTTCGACGAGTTTTTCGCCCTCCTGTGGCAAGTCAGAGTGTCGTCGACATCGTCGATGTCACGTCTGAGGTGTTTGCCGAATTCGAACGATCCACCAACGACGATGACGACACCACGCTCTTCTCCGTTGCCCCTGATCTGCCGTGGCCTGCTGCGGTCCGCCTCGGGTTCGATTGGACTGCCCGAAAGGTCGTCTGGTTGACGGAGTCGGATGCCACGCAACCGGATGCGAAGGTGACGAACTGGAGTTTCGATCGATTGGTTCGTCCACTGCCGGCAGCTGATTCCTGCCCATTCCTTCGTGTCGAGGAATATGAATTGCCCAGTAGTCCCAACCCCGTCAAGCGTGTTAAGCTCGCTTTGTTTGCGACGGCGAAACCCGACGAACTGGCGAGGTCGCTCCAGGGGCTGAGTCCTGCCGATTCGGGCTATGACCGCACACGTGTCGTGTTCGGAATCAAACCGCAGATGCAAGACCTCAATGGTCAGCAGGTGGTGGTCGACGGAGAATGGGAGGAAACCAGATTGCGGCTGGCTGACCGGAAGGCGACGGCGGACGATCCCGCCGGGTACAGCGTCGACGGAAATGAGTTGGTGCGCGGGCTATGTGCGCATATCCACGATGCCTTCCGCGATTTTCCCGACGCGACTATCGACATCACGGCACAGATTCCCAAGACGGTTGCGTTCGCGCTGGGTCTGGCCTTGGGCTACTACCCGACAAGCGACGGGCCGAGGGCGAACCTGGCTCCATTGTGGACCCGGGCGCGACTGTTGCACTTCCTGGGGCAGGGACAGTTCCGGCCGATGTTGGTGCATCCGATCCAGGCCCGGGCGGCTGGGACCGCCGCGACGTAACCGCCCTACCCCCGATACCGCTCCAGATAGTGCCGCTCCTCCCCAGGAGTGTTGTCGGGCAGCAGTGCGCTGTGGTGGAGCCGACGGGTGAGGATGGTCAGGGTGGTCGCGGAGATCGCGAACGCCACGAGGGCGAGGGCGCCGACCCCCACACCGGCGGCGATGTGCCCGCTCGCGAGCGCCACCAGCGCCAGGGCTAGCAGCACGAAGCCGCCGATGACGAGGAAGAATGCGGCGGTGCCGACGGGGTGCTGGCCGTGAGATTCATGATGGAAAGCGGACATGAGAATCATCTCCTGAGGTCGAACGATCCGCTTACCTCCACGGTACGACGCACCACCGGGCGCGGGAAGGGGTCCGGCCAAACCGGCAACCGGGATTGTCGCGTTCGCCGGATCGGGTTTGTCCACATCATCCAAACAGTCCAATGTCCTGGTCGGTCCCGCGAGGGGCTCCTACCATCGAGCCCATGACGGCCCCAGGCGACGGTTTCCGCCCTCCCGGCCCTCCCGGTCGGAGTCCGGGCCCGCAGCCGGGGCGCCGGCCCGGGCCGCCGTCGGGTGCCGAACCGACGGTGCGCATCCAGAAGCCGTCACCGCCCGGCCGCGCACCCCAGCCACCATCCCGCTGGCCCCGACAATCCGCACCCACGCCGCCGGGCCCACCCGCGCCGCCGGGCCCACCCGCGCCGTCGGGCACTCCGCCGCCACCGCGCACACGCCGTCGCTGGCCGTGGATTCTGGGTGGTATCGCCGTGGTCGTCGTCATCGTGGGAACAGTGGGCGCGGTGATCTTCAAGCCCTGGCTCATCGTCGTCAACACCGAGGTCGACGACGAGATCCCGGCTGTCGCGTCGGCACCGCCCACCCCGGGTGTGCCCTCGGGTGATGCTCCCGCCGACGCCGCCCGACGGCTCTCCTCGGGCACCTTCATCAGCCACGAGCACGACACCAGCGGCACCGCGTCGATCATCGAGAACCCCGATGGCTCAAGGATTGTCGCGATCGAAAACCTGCGCACCACGACCGGTCCCGACGTGCATGTCTGGCTCTCGGCGGGGCCGGTGATCCCGGGCTTCTCCGGCTGGACGACGGCCGGCGACCACCCGCACGTCGATCTCGGCATGATCAAGGGCAACCGCGGCGATCAGGTCTACCCGATCCCCGCGGGCACCGACCTCGACGAGTACGGCGCGGTGGTCCTGTGGTGTGTGCAGTTCGGCGTGTCCTTCGGCGCGGCCGAGCTGGCCGCCGCGTGATCACGGCTGCAGCAGCACCTTGATCGCGCGTCGCTCGTCCATCGCGGCATAGCCCTCGGCAACCTGATCGAGCGGCAGGGTCAGGTCGAAGACCTTGCCCGGGTTGATCGTGCGCTCCCAGATCAACCCGATCAGCTCCGGCAGGAATCGGCGTACCGGGGCCGGCCCGCCGTGCAGGTGGACCAGCCGCCGGAACAGCGTGTCGCCGGAGATCTCGACGCCATGCGCGACACCGAGAAAGCCCACATGCCCGCCGGGTCTGGTCGCGTCGATCGCCTGCGTCATCGCCTCGTTGGTGCCGACCGCCTCGATCACCGACTGCGCTCCCAGACCACCGGTCAGCTCCTTGATGGCCGCGACGCCGTCGGCACCACGCTCGGTGACGATGTCGGTGGCGCCGAACTCGCGCGCCAGGGCCTGCCGTGACGGATGCCGGCTCATTGCGATGATGCGTTCGGCGCCGAGCTCGCGCGCCGCCAGCACGCTGAGCAGCCCGACCGCGCCGTCGCCGACCACCGCCACCGTCTTGCCCGGACCGACCTCCGCGGCCACCGCGCCGAACCATCCGGTCCCCAACACATCCGACGCGGTCAGCAGATCGCCCACGATGGCCGGATCGGGGATACCGGGAGTGCCGACGAGCGTGCCATCGGCCAACGGCACCCGCAGATATTCGGCCTGCGCACCCCGCACCGGGCCCACCCCGACACAGCCGCTCTGATAGCCCGCACGGCAGATCTCACAGGTGTTGTCGGAGGCGAAGAACGAGCCGACGACGAACTGACCCGGATGCACGGTCCGGACGTCGTCGCCCACCTCCTCCACCACACCGACGTACTCGTGGCCCATCGCGACGGGCTTGCCGATCTCGTTGACACCGCGGTAGTTCCAGAGGTCCGACCCGCAGACACAGGTTGCGGTGATCGCGATGACGGCGTCGGTCGGTTCGACGATGCGGGGCCGCTCGACCTCGTCGAGCCGCACATCGCCCGGGGCATGGATCACCGTTGCGCGCATGCCAGTGACCCTACGCCGAGCCGACGCCGGGATACGGTGGGGCAGTGAGTGAGCCCCCCGTCCTGGACCTGCATGCCGATCCCATCGAGCTGACCGCCGCACTCGTCGACATCCCGAGCGTCTCGCGCAGCGAGACCGCCATCGCCGACGCCGTGGAGGCGGCGCTGCGCACCCAGACCCGCGGTTTCGAGGTGCTCCGGCACGGCAATCAGGTGCTCGCCCGGACCGACCGCGGCCTCGGCAGCCGGGTCATCCTGGCCGGACACCTCGACACCGTCCCCATCGCCGACAACGTGCCCCACCGGCGCACCGTCGACGCCGAGGGTGACGTCCTGCACGGCTGCGGGACCGTCGACATGAAATCCGGTGACGCCGTCTTCCTGCACCTCGCCGCCACACTCGAGGATCCCGCGCACGATCTCACGCTGATCTTCTACGACTGCGAGGAGATCGCCGCCCGGTACAACGGCCTCGGCGCGATCGAGCGGGAACTGCCGCACTGGCTCGCCGGCGACGTCGCCATCCTCGGCGAGCCGACCGCCGGACAGATCGAGGCCGGCTGTCAGGGGACGCTGCGGGTGCGGATTCACGCCTCGGGGACCCGCGCGCATTCCGCGCGGGCCTGGATGGGCGACAACGCGATCCACAAGCTCGGCGATGTCCTCACCATCCTCGCCGGCTATCGGCCGCGCCGGGTGGACATCGACGGTTGCGAATATCGTGAGGGACTCTCCGCGGTGGGCCTGGGCGGCGGTGTCGCCGGCAACGTGGTGCCCGACGACGCGTGGGTGGACGTCAATTTCCGGTTTGCGCCCGACCGCAGTGTCGACGCCGCCCTGGATCACGTGACAGAGGTGTTCGCACAACCACTGTCGTCGGGAGCGGTGACCCTCGAGCTCACCGATTCGGCTGCCGGTGCACTACCGGGCCTTGCACACCCGGCGGCCGCGGCACTCGTCGACGCCGCGGCCGGCCGCTTCCGCGCAAAGTACGGCTGGACTGACGTCTCCCGCTTCTCGGCCCTGGGTATCCCCGCGGTCAATCTGGGTCCGGGCGATCCGAGCCTGGCGCATCGCGTCGATGAACGTGTCCCGGTCGAGCAGATCACCGAGGTGACCGCGCTGCTGCGCGCGTACCTGACCGGTGCCGGTACGACGGGCTGACGCACCGCGACACGAATCCACAGAACCTTCTCCGTCCACAGTAGTGGTGGCAGCAGTGCTCGTGGGGAGAAGGGTCCGGGCAGGACGATCACACCGAGTGTCATCGGACCGGGCCAGATCCCTCGATACGCGGCTCCTTCGTCGCCGCTACTCGACCAGCGGGAAGGGGGCGGCTGCTCGGCCGGGTAGGCCGGCGGGGAAGGTGCGGCTGCCCGCCGACACGCCGGCGGAGGGAGCGCGGCCGCCCGCCGACACGCCGGCGGCAGGGGTCACCGCAGGCGCGGTCACCCGTGCCGCTCGCTACCGTGACCATCATGGCGAGCACCGACCCCGAACCCCTCCCCGATCCCGACGATGTGCCCGGCGTGAGCTACGTCGGCCCGATCCGCATCCGCCGGGAGGACGCCGAGTCCCCGGCCATCACCACCGACCGTCGGCTCCTCGAGTGGGTGGACCCACGCGACCAGGATCTCGCCGCCGAACGCACCATGCGTGATTCGTGGCGGGTCCTGCGGATCCAGTCCGAGTTCGTCGCCGGATTCGACGCGATGAGCGAGGTTGGCCGCGCGGTCACGGTGTTCGGGTCAGCGCGGGTCGTCCCCGGCTCGCCCGCGCATGAGCTGGCCGTCCGCGTCGGGCGGGCGCTCGGCGACGCCGGCTACGCCGTCATCACCGGCGGCGGACCGGGCGCGATGGAGTCGGCCAATCAGGGCGCACATGAGGCCGGAGCGCAGTCGATCGGGCTCAACATCGAGCTGCCCTTCGAGCAGCATCTGAATCCGTGGGTCGATCTCGGCATGAACTTCCGCTACTTCTTCGTGCGCAAGACGATGTTCGTCAAGTACGCACAGGCCTTCGTGTGTCTGCCGGGTGGTTTCGGCACTCTCGACGAGCTCTTCGAGGCGCTGACACTGGTCCAGACGAAGAAGGTCGTCCGCTTCCCGATCGTGCTGGTCGGCCGGGATTTCTGGGGCGGCCTGCTGGACTGGGTGCGCACCCAGGTGCTCACCCGGGGCATGGTCTCCGCCGACGATCTGGACCTGCTCACGGTGGTCGACGAGCCCGGAGAAGCGGTGGCTATCATTGCTGCCGCAAGCGCAGCTCAGCGGAGCGGGTGCGGTACGGGGGAGGAGACGGCACGTCGATGAGCATGGTGTGCGTGTACTGCGCGTCGGGTCCGGTCGCGTCGGACTATCTCGCCCTCGCCGCCGACGTCGGGACCGCGCTCGGCCGCCGTGGCCATACGCTGGTCTCCGGTGGCGGCAATGTCTCGATGATGGGCGCGGTCGCCGCGGCCGCCCGCGCAGCAGGGGCCCGCACGGTCGGCATCATCCCGCGCGCCCTGATGGAGCGCGAGGTCGCCGACACCGACGCCGACGAGCTCGTCATCACCGAGACCATGCGGCAACGCAAACAGCTCATGGACGAGCGGGCCGACGGATTCATCACCCTCCCCGGCGGGATCGGCACCCTTGAAGAGCTCTTCGAGACCTGGACTGCCGGATTCCTCGGGATGCACGACAAACCCGTCGTCCTTCTCGATCCCACGGATTTCTATGCGCCACTGCTGACGTGGCTGCGCGAGCTGGTGGATCAGGGCTTCGTCAAGCAGGACGCACTCGACCGATTGCTGGTCGCCAGGACGGTCGACGAGGCCGTCGACCTCGCCGGGGCGACTCCTGTGACCTCGCCTGCTACCGGCGGGTAAGGTACTCGCCACATTCCCCATTCGGTGTGGTCGAGCCACGCCGACCTTCCCCGCGACGCCGCCGTCGCGCACCCCAGGGAGCGAGAAACCCATGTCCTCTCACGAGAACCAGTCGGTCGTCGGGATCACCGATCTCGTCAAAGGTGTCCTCAAGATGGCCCCACAGGCCCATCAGATGATCCGGCACGTACCCGGCCTGATCCGGCGTCCCGCCGACGCCCAGCGGAGCATCGGGCTGATCTTCCAGAAGCACGCCAAGGCGCATCCGGATCGGCCGTTCGTCCGATTCGAGGGCCGGACCACCTCGTACGGGGAGGCCAACCGTCGGGTCAACCGCTACGCCGCGCTCTTCGCCGAGAAGGGCGTGGGCAAAGGCGACGTCGTCGCAATCCTGTCGAAGAACTGCCCGACCGATCTGTATGTCATGCTGGCCACGGTCAAACTCGGCGCCATCGCCGGCATGCTGAACTACAACCAGCGCGGTGCGGTCATCGACCATTCCATGACGCTGCTCGGTGCGCGGCTGCTCGTCCACGATCCCGGCTGCGCCGAGGCCTTCGAGTCCATCGGTGAGTCGGTGCTGCCCCCGCACGTCCTCGACTTCGCCGCACTTGACGCCGAGTCCGAGGGCAGGCCCGAGACCGATCCGGCCATCACCGCCACGCTGCCGGCGTCGACCGAGGCGTTCTACATCTTCACCTCCGGCACCACCGGGCTGCCCAAGGCGTCGGTGATGAGCCACAACCGCTGGCTGGCCAGCCTCTCCGGTATCGGCGGTCTCGCGGTGCGGCTCAAGGCCAGCGACACCATGTACGTGCCGCTGCCGCTCTACCACAACAACGCGCTCTCGGTGTCGCTGTCGTCCGTGCTGGCCTCGGGCGCCTGCATCGCGATCGGCAGACAGTTCTCCGCGTCGCGGTTCTTCGACGAGGTCATCCTCAACCGCGCCACCGCGTTCTGCTACATCGGCGAGCTGTGCCGCTATCTGCTGGCCCAGCCCGAGAAGCCCACCGACCGCACCCACGCCGTGCGTCTGTGCGTCGGCAACGGCATGCGCCCCGACATCTGGGACGAGTTCCAGCAGCGTTTCGGGATCGACCGCATCGTCGAGTTCTACGGCGCCAGCGAGCTCAACCTGGTCTTCGTCAACGCCTTCAGCGCCAGCCGCACCGCAGGCTTCTGCCCGCTGCCGTACGCGATCGTCGAGTACGACGCCGACGGCAAGCCCAAGCGCAACGAGAAGGGGCGGCTGACCAAGGTGGGCCGCGGTGGTACCGGCCTGCTGATCAGCGGCATCAACGATCGCGTTCCGGTGGATGGGTACACCGATCCGTCGGAGACCGAGAAGAAGATCATCCGCAACGGGTTCGCCGACGGCGACGCCTGGTTCAACTCCGGCGATCTCGTCCGCGATCAGGGCTTCTCCCATATCGCCTTCGTCGACCGCCTCGGCGACACCTTCCGCTGGAAGGGCGAGAACGTCGCCACTACCGAGGTCGAGGCCGGCCTCGACGGCTTCGACGCGATCTCGCAGTCGGTGGCCTTCGGTGTCGCGGTCCCCGGCACCGACGGGAAGGCCGGGATGGCCGCGGTCACCGTGCGTGACGGGGAGAAGCTCGACGGCAAGGCCCTCGCCGACCATCTCTACAACGTTCTCCCGACCTACGCCGTGCCGCTGTTCATCCGGGTCGTCGACCAGCTGGAGGCCACCTCGACGTTCAAGAACCGCAAGGTCGAGCTCCGCGAGGAGGGCTACCACGACACCGGCGACGATCCGCTGCTGGTGCTGGCCGGCCCGGGGCGCGGCTACGTCGACTACTACGAGTCCTATCCCGAGGACGTGGCGGCGGCCAAGGCGCCGCGGTAGCTCGGCTCTACCCTGGGACCCTATGCAACCAACGCTGTGTGGCCGTCCGGTCGCCACCGACCGGGCGCTCGTCATGGCCATCGTCAACCGCACCCCGGACTCGTTCTATGACCAGGGGGCGAATTTCACCGACGCCGCCGCCCAGGCCCGCATCCGGCAGGTCGTCGACGAGGGCGCCGACATCATCGACATCGGCGGGGTGAAGGCCGGACCCGGTGATCATGTCGACGCCGCGACCGAGGCGCAGCGCGTGGTGCCGATGATCCGGTGGATCCGGGAACAGTATCCCGACCTGCTGATCAGCGTCGACACGTGGCGGTCGGTGGTCGCCGACGAGGCGTGCGCCGCGGGCGCCGACCTCATCAACGACACCTGGGCCGGGGCCGACCCGGACCTCGTCGGGGTGGCCGCCGCCCGCCGCGCGGGGATCGTCTGCTCGCACACCGGCGGGGCCGGCGTGCGGACGCGGCCGCACCGCATGGGCTACGGCGACACGGTTGACGGCGTCGTCGCCGATGTGCTCGCCGTGGTCACCGCAGCAGCCGAGAAGGCCGCAGCCGCCGGCGTCGCCCGAGACTCGATCGTTATCGATCCGACGCACGATTTCGGCAAGAATACGCACCACGGGCTGGCCCTGTTACGCCAAGTAAAAGTTCTTGTTAAGACGGGCTGGCCTGTGCTTATGGCACTGAGCAACAAGGACTTTGTAGGGGAGACTCTGGGGGTAGACCTCAATCAGCGGGTGGAGGGGACTCTTGCCGCGACAGCTCTCAGTGCCGAAGCAGGTGCCAGGATCTTTCGTGTGCATGAGGTGGCCGGCACCCGTCGCGTGGTCGACATGGTCGCCGCGATAGCGGGCTCACGACCTCCCGCCCGAACAGTCAGGGGACTCGCATGACCAAGAAGGTACGTGGCACCCACAACCGCCGACCCGCCTCGGTGGCCGGCCGCAAAGCCGCCGCCTCGGCCAGCCGCGACAAGGCTGCCGTGTGGCCGACATCCGCAGAGCCCGCCGAGCAGCGAGGCGACTGGTCGGCCACCCATACTTTTGAGCGTCCGGACTGGACCGTCGATGAGCTCGTGGCCCTCAAGGACGGGCGTACCGTGTCGGTGGTCCTGCCCGCCCTCAACGAGGAAGAGACCGTTGCCGAGGTCATCGCGACCATCCGCCCACTGGTCGGGACCCTCGTCGACGAGCTGATCGTCCTCGATTCCGGGTCAACCGACGCGACCGCCGAGCGGGCGCGCATCGCCGGGGCCCAGGTGATCAGCCGGGAGGAGGCCGTGCCCGAGCTCGAGCCGATCAAGGGCAAGGGTGAGGTGCTGTGGCGCTCGATCGCCGTCGCCACCGGTGACATCATCGCCTTCGTCGACTCCGACCTCATCGACCCGGATCCGATGTTCGTGCCGAAGATGCTCGGCCCCCTCCTGCTCAACCCTGAGGTCCAGCTCGTCAAGGGCTACTACCGGCGTCCGCTGCGCACCGGCGGCATCCAGGACGCCAACGGCGGCGGCCGCGTCACCGAACTCGTCGCCCGGCCCCTGCTGGCCTCCCAGAAGCCGGAACTGACCGCCGTCCTGCAGCCCCTCGGCGGCGAGTACGCCGGGACCCGCGAGATGCTCTCGTCGGTGCCCTTCGCGCCCGGCTACGGTGTCGAGATCGGCCTGCTCATCGACACCTACGACCGCTACGGTCTGGGCGGGATCGCGCAGGTCAATCTCGGGGTGCGCACCCACCGCAATCGCCCGCTCATCGAGCTGGGCGTGATGAGCCGCCAGATTGTCGGCACCCTCATGCGCCGCTGCGGTCTCGGCGACTCCGGTGTCGGCCTGACGCAGTTCACCGCCGAATCCGACGGCACCTTCACCCCGCACACCACCGAGGTCTACCTCGAGGACCGGCCGCCGATGAAGACGCTGCGCGCGATCGACACCGCCGACGAGGAGATCGCGAGCTGACCGGCCAGGTGGGTCAGACCCTCGGGGTGGGACGCGCCCTAGACTGACCCCATGGCGACGCTCTTGCTGTACCTGCTGATCATGGCGCTCGTGGTGGCCGTGGTCTTCGTGGTGGTGTGGTTCGTGTTCGGGCGGGGCGAAGACCTCCCGCCGCTCGACGAGGCCACCACGCTGACCCGGCTGCCCCGCAGCGGCATCACCGGGTATGACGTGCGCGACCTCAAGTTCGTGCTCACCGCGCGCGGATACAAGCAGAGCGAGGTCGATTGGGCGCTGGCCCGGCTGGCCGACGAGATCGACGACCTGCGCGCGCTCGTCCGCCGGCTCCAGGATCGTGACGGTGTGACCGCGGGCGTCGGCGCGCCCGGGCATCACGGCAGGCATGAGGACGGTGCCGAGGCACCGCATGGTGTGGCCGGTGAACCCGGGGCCCACGCGCGGCCCGGCGTCGAGGAGGTGCGCCCCGATCCGGGGACGCCGCGGCCGGAGTCCGACACCTGATACCCGACGGTCCCGGGTCCGGCACATCCGCAGGCAACGTATCATTGCGGTGGCGGAGACCGCGTGACGGGCGCCAATGCGTCGATCGTCACGTGGGTGAGGACCGTCTTTTGCCGAGCACGTCGAAGAGCAAGAACTCTGAAGGGAGTTTGAGAATGGCGGCGATGAAGCCACGGACCGGGGATGGGCCCCTCGAAGCGGCCAAGGAAGGACGTGGGATCGTTGTCCGCATTCCGATCGAGGGCGGTGGGCGTCTGGTGGTGGAGTTGACCGCCGAGGAGGCCGCGGCTCTCGGCGAGGAGTTGCGCGGGGTCTCCGGCTGAGGAATCGGCGTGCATCGGCGATCACCACCGTGATCGCCGACCTCCGGTGCCCGGTCTGCGGCGAGGCATTTGCCCACGTCCCGGGCGGCAGCACGGGCCCGACTCACGCCGCGGGGAACGTCGGCCCGTTTCGGTGTGCGCGGGGCCACCATTTCGATCTCGCCCGACAGGGCTATCTCTCGCTGTTGTCTGGGCGCTCGGGTCCGCGGACCGCCGATACCGCCGAGATGGTTGCCGCGCGTCTGCGCGTGCACGCGGCTGGTGTCCTCGACCGCGTCGTCGACGCCGTGGCCGAGGTCGGCGCATCGCTGGCTGCGGGCACCGATCTGATCGTCGATCTCGGTGGCGGTCCCGGCGCCTATCTGCGTCCCGTCCTGCGGCGGTGCCCCGACGCCCGGGGACTGGTGGTCGACCTGTCCAGGTTCTGCGCCCGTGCGGTCACCCGCGGCGACCCGCCCGCGGCGGCGGTCGTCGCCGACATCTGGCGCGCGATCCCCGTCCGCACAGCGGCCGCCGGCATCGTCTTGTCGGTGTTCGCACCTCGCAACGCCGCCGAGATCGCCCGCATCCTCGGCGATGACGGGCATCTGCTCGTCGTGGCGCCACTGCCCGACCATCTGGGCGAGCTCATCGAACCCCTCGGCATGCTCTCGGTGGCACCGGACAAGCGCGAACGCATCGAGGCGGCCCTGGGGTCGGCGTTCACCGTCGTCGACCGTATCGAGGTGCGTGACCGTGCGCACCTCGCCGCCCCGACGATCGCGGACCTGGTCGCCATGGGGCCGTCGGCATTTCACCACGACCGCGCCGACCTCGACGCGGCCGCACACCGGGTGGCCGGGGCCGGCCGCGTCGAGGTCACCGTCGCGGTGACGGTCACCACCTATCAGAAGACCACCACGACGTCCCGGACGACCGGTCAGCGCAGCGACTCGTAGATCGCCAGGGTCTGCTCGGCGATCGTGTCCCAGGAGAAGTCCTCGGCCGCACGTTTGCGTCCCGCCATGCCCATCGCCGACGCCCGCGCGGGATCGGTGGCGATGGCGTTGACCTGCGCGGCGAGGCCATGTTCGAGGCCCGACGGATCGGCCGCATCGTAGGGTACGAGCGCACCGGTCTCGCCGTCGACGACCACCTCGGGGATACCGCCGACAGCCGAGGCGACCACGGCCGTCCCGCATGCCATCGCCTCCAGGTTGACGATGCCGAGCGGCTCGTAGACCGACGGGCAGACGAACACCGTCGCAGCGGTGAGGATCTCCCGAATCCGCGGATGGGGGAGCATGTCGCGCACCCAGCGGACACCCGGACGTGACGCGGCGAGCGTGCTCACCGCGGCCTCGATCTCGGCGCCGATCTCGGGGGTGTCGGGGGCGCCCGCGCACAGGATCAGCTGGATGTCGGGGTCGAAGTCGTGGGCGGCGGCGACGAGATGGGCGACGCCCTTCTGCCGGGTGATGCGGCCGACGAACGCCGCGATGGGCCGATCCGGGTCCACCCCGAGTGCCGTGAGTGCCGACTCCCCGCCGAACGGATCTGCCACCGGATACCACAGGGTGGTGTCGATGCCGTTGCGCACCACGTGAACCCGGGCGGGGTCGAGCTGCGGATAGACGTCGAGGATGTCGGCGCGCATCCCCGAACTGACCGCGATGACCGCATCGGCGTACTCGACGGCATTGCGTTCGGCCCAACTCGACACCCGATAGCCACCACCGAGCTGTTCGGCCTTCCAGGGGCGCAGCGGCTCCAGCGAGTGCGCGGTCAGTACGTGGGGCACCCCGTGGAGCTGTGCCGCGAGATGCCCGGCAAGCCCGGTGTACCAGGTGTGCGAGTGGACGAGGTCGGCACCCGCGGCGCCGACGGCCATCCGCAGGTCCGTCGAGAGCATCGTGAGCGCGGCGTTCGCCCCGGCCAGCCCCGGGTCGGGGGCATAGACATGCGCGGTGTCACGTGGTGCTCCCATGCAGTGCACGTCCACCTCGGCCAGCTTGCGCAGATGCCGCACCAGCTCGGTCACGTGGACGCCGGCACCGCCATAGACCTCGGGCGGATACTCCCGTGTCATCATCGCCACCCTCATGGTGACGACGCTAGTGCCCGCGGCCCAGGTTTGCCATGGAACCGTGACAACTCCTCCTGCGGTGATTCCCCTCGGTCACGAAGGTGTGTCGTTCGTCTGGCCTGAGCGCCCATTCGTGGCTAAGTTGAGTGGGTGAGTTCACAGCCGCACGTTCTGGGAATCGTCCTCGCCGGCGGTGAGGGAAAACGCCTCTACCCCTTGACGATGGACCGGGCGAAACCCGCGGTCCCCTTCGGGGGTGCCTACCGGCTCATCGACTTCGTGTTGTCCAATCTGGTCAACGCCGGGTACGAGCGCATTTGCGTTCTGACGCAGTACAAGTCGCATTCACTGGACCGCCACATCTCGCAGACCTGGTGGTCGTCGGGATTTCACGGCGAGTACATCACGTCGGTGCCCGCGCAGCAGCGGCTGGGGCCACGGTGGTACACCGGCAGCGCCGACGCGATCTTTCAGTCGATGAATCTCATTCACGATGAGCAACCCGAATACATCGTCGTCTTCGGTGCCGATCACGTGTATCGGATGGACCCGTCGCAAATGGTCTCTGCGCACATCGAATCGGGGGCCGAGGTCACCGTCGCCGGCATCCGGGTGCCGCGTGGCGAGGCGCACGCCTTCGGCTGCATCGACGCCGATGCGGGCGGCCGCATCACCCGCTTCCTGGAGAAGCCGTCCGACCCGCCGGGAACACCCGACGATCCCGACGTGACCTTCGCGTCGATGGGCAACTATGTGTTCACCACCGAGGCGCTGGTGGCGGCCATCCGGGCCGATGCCGCCGATCCGGATTCCGATCACGACATGGGCGGCGACATCATCCCGGCATTCGTCGGCCGCAACTCGGCCCACGTCTACGACTTCGCCGACAACGATGTGCCCGGCGCCACCGAACGTGACAAGGGCTATTGGCGCGACGTCGGGACCCTCGACGCGTTCTACGACGCCCACATGGACCTCGTGTCGGTGCACCCGATCTTCAACCTCTACAACCGGCGGTGGCCGATCCGGAGCGAGAGCCTCAACCTGCCGCCGGCGAAGTTCGTGCAGGGCGGTCACGCCGACGATTCCGTGGTGGGCTCGGGCTGCATCGTGTCGTCGTCGACGGTCCGCAATTCGGTGTTGTCGCACAACGTGTTCGTCGACGACGGCGCCAGCGTCGAGGGCAGCGTGCTGATGCCCGGTGTACGGGTGGGCAAAGGGGCGGTGGTACGCCGCGCCATCCTCGACAAGAACGTCGTCGTCCGGGAGGGCGAGCAGATCGGGGTCGACCACGGCGCCGACGCCGATCGCTTCTCGATCAGCACCGGCGGTGTGGTGACGGTGGGCAAGGGTGTGCGCATCTGAACGATTCACCGGACCGTCCGCCGGGCCACCCGCGCTCGGGGGCCGGCACCGGAGGGATCGTCGGGGGCGTCCGAGGCGTCGGTGGCCGGGGCGTGGCTACCGAGACCGGAGCGCCAGGTCGATCTGCGCGGGCACCGACACGCCGTCGACATCGTCGGGCAGGGCGTCGACCGGCCACCACCGCAGATCGTCTGACTCGGCGCTGATCTTGACGGCGGGCAGCGAGCCGTCGGGGGTCGGCGGGGCGACGATCGCGAACTGGACGTCGAGGTGGCGGGTCGGGAGCCCGAGCGAGCAGGTGATCGGATGGGTGTCCAGCCGCACCGGCAGCCCGCCGGACTCCGGCGCACCCGCCCCGGCGATCACGAGACCCGCGATCCCGGACTCTTCCCGGGCTTCCCGACACGCGGCGTCGAGCACCGTTTCATCCTCGGGCTCGCAATGTCCGCCGAGCTGAATCCACCGGCCGACCCGCGGATGCAGGGTCAGCAGGACGTGGCGGTATGTCGCATCGAAGACCATGGCCGACGCCGTCAGATGTCCGGGCGCGCTGCGCCGCAGGCACGCGTCGGGTGCGGCGGCGAGGAAGGCGAGGTAGGTGTGCCGCAGGGAATCCTGCTCGGCGGTCGGCGGCGTCCACCGGGTCAGCAGGTCGACGGCGGAGTGGTGCAGGGTCTGTGCGGTCATCGTTCGATCAGCCAATCATCGGTGGGAGCGGGCAGCCGCAGTCCGGCGTCGGCGGCCGGATGGCCGATGGCGATGGCGCCCACCGGCTCCCACTCCGCCGGCACGTCGAGTTCGGTGGTCGCCACCGCGGGGGCGAAGATCGTCGAGCCGACCCAGCACGAGCCGAGCCCACGCACCGACAGGGCGATGAGCAGTCCCGCCACCGCGCCGCCGGCCGCGACCGTGAACATGGTGCGCTCGGCCGCGGTGCGGCGGGCGTCGGGGTAGGTGTGGGTGCCGTCGGGAGTCCAGAACGGCACCACCAATTCCGGCGCGTCGTAGAGGATGCGGCCGCGCCGGATCCGTCGGGCGATGGACTCCGGGGTCTTCGCGTCGGTGGTGAGATCGGCCCGCCACGCGGCCGCCAGGGCATCGAGCAAGGCGATCCGCCGCGCGCCGTCGCGCACCCACACGAAGCGCACCGGGTGGCTGTGGTGCGGTGCCGGGGCGGTCAGCGCATCGCCGCATGCCGACCGGATGAGGTCCGGGTCCACCGGATCGGGTGCGAAGCTGCGCACCGACCGACGGGTCAGCACCGCCTCGCGGCGACCCTGGTCGATGGCCTCGGCCGTGCCGAGGCGAAAGAGGTCCTCGGCGGTCGGCCGGATCAGGTCGGCGGCGGCCGAGCCGTCGTCGACGATCGGGAGCCCACGGACCACCGCCACCGGAACGCCACCGAGCTTGCCCTTCGCCAGGTCGGCGGCGGCGGCGATCTCGTCGGCGACGGCGATGTCGGTGACCACCAACGGATTCCCGTAGGTGTCGGTGCCGCCGTCGTAGGGATGGCTGACCGCGATCCCGGCCGCGCCGATCGCGACGTCGGTCTGGCCCGAGCGCCATGCCCGGCCCATGGTGTCGGTGACGATCACGGCCACGTCGACGCCGGCCTGCGCCGCGAGCTCCGTGCGCAGCCGCCGGGCACTGCCGTCGGGATCCTCGGGCAGCAGGGCCAGCGAATCGGTCGGTACGTTCGAGCCGTCGATGCCGGCGGCGGCCTGCACCAGGCCGAGCCGGTTCTCGGTGATGAGCGTGCGGTTCTTGCGGGCGAGCACCCGCACCGACTCCTGTTCGACGAGCCGGCGCCGTAACGCATCGCGCTCGTCGGGATCGGTGGGCGCGGGTACCATCCGCCCCTCGGTCTTGGAGAACACCTTGCTGGTGACCACCACGATGTCACCCGATGCCAGCCACGGGGCCGCCGAGCAGATCTCGGCGGCGAGATCGGTCCGTGGCCCGAACTCGGGAAGACCGGTGACCGGCCGGATCTCGATGGTGCCGGTCGCCGCGTGATCGGTGCGCGCGCTCATCCGGGCGTCCCGGGGGTCGCGACATCGACGAGGGCACAGGCATCACGCACCATCTGTGCGGTGGCCGCGGGGTCGGTCATCAGCAGTGGGGCGGTACCGATCGTGATGCCCTCGACGGCCGCCTCATCGCCCTCGGCGACGAGCCAGCCGTCGAGCAGTCCGTTGCCGCTGCGGGCCCCATAGTGGGCGGCGATGGCCGCGGCGGTGGTCGCCACCCCGATGGCCGAGAGACATTCGTCGGCCATGCCGCGCAGCGGCCGGTTGTCGATGACCGGCGAGACCCCGACGACCGGTGCGGTCGTGGTACGCAGCGCGGCGCGCAGGCCGGGCACGCTGAGGATCGCGCCGATGGAGACCACCGGGTTGCTCGGCGCGAGGAGGACGACGTCGGCCCCGGCGATCGCGTCGAGGACCCCCGGCGCGGGTGTCGCGGTGTCGGCGCCGACCTGGACGAAACCGGACGTCGGGAGCTGGGCGCGGTGCCGGACCCACCACTCCTGGAAATGGATGGCGCGCTGCCGTTCGGGATCGTCGGGGTCGGTGACCACGACGTGGGTCTCGAGGCGGTCGTCGGTGGCCGGCAGCAACCGCACACCTGGTTGCCATCGTCGGCACAGTGCGGCGGTCACATCGGCGAGCCGGTAGCCCGCGTCGAGCATCTGGGTCCGGATCAGGTGGGTGGCGAGGTCGCGGTCGCCGAGCCCGAACCAGTCGGGATCGGCGCCGTAGGCGGCCAGCTCCTCCTTGGCGTGCCAGGTCTCGCCGATCCGGCCCCAGCCGCGGTCGGGATCGATACCGCCGCCGAGCGTGTACATGCAGGTGTCGAGGTCGGGACAGATACGCACCCCGTGCATCCGCGCGTCGTCGCCGACGTTGACGATGGCGGTGACCTCGTGGTCGCCGGTGCCGCCGGCGGTCGGGGCGGGGAAGGGGGTGGGGCCGAACAACGCGCGCACCCCGCACAGGAAGCGTGCGCCGCCGACGCCACCGACGAGAACGGTCACTTTCACAGCGCTCCACTGTAGTGGTGACCCGAGGTGCCCCCGCCGACACGCCCGGGAGAAGCGCAGGTCGGCAATGATTGCTCAGGAGTCTCTCAGGTCACTCGCGGACAGTGGATTCCCAGCGCAGAATCGCGGAGGCCGCAGCGTGGCCGTCCGCCGTGCAGTGGTGTTCGTTACATTGCCGTGCCGGTGGCGTGTCACACGAAGATTCCGCCCGCGGTGGTGATATCGGGGCGGATTGATCTCGGTTTGACCGCGGCATCGGGTAGCGTGTCTAATCACAACAGTGCCATTTGCTCACTTCAGTGTCATTTGTGTTCGGGGTGGAGGATGTGTTTCGTGCCAGCAACCTCCGCGTTTGTCTTCGAACAGGCGTTCGGTTTCCGCGTTTCGGGGCCGAGTCGTCAGCACTGGTGAAGATCGAACGAAACGTGTGAATGGGCGTGCGGCAGAGGGGCCGCAGCGCCGGCAGGCAACCGAGGTAACGACTTCCCAGGCAGGAGGCGCCGACGATGGCATTTGACAATCCGATCGGCAATCCCCTTGAACCGCAAGATCATTCACTATCAAACTCGGAGAGTCCGGGGATGTACCGACCGATGGGTCCCATCGATGAGGAGGCCTTCGCCGTCGGCGCCGCCGGCGTGGATCTCGGCATGCCGGAGCCGTCCCGGCGGCATCTGTCGGTGGTGTCGGACGATTTCGACGGTCTTTTCGATGCCGTCGAGGAGCAGTGGCAGGACCGTGCACTGTGTGCCCAGACCGACCCCGAGGCCTTCTTCCCGGAGAAGGGCGGCTCGACCCGCGAGGCCAAGCGCATCTGCACGGGATGCGAGGTGAAGGCCGAATGCCTCGAGTATGCGCTCGCCAACGACGAGCGGTTCGGGATCTGGGGCGGCCTGTCCGAACGTGAACGGCGTCGTCTCAAGCGCGGCATCGTCTGAGCGGATCCGCGACAAACCCTGAGCAACACCGATCGCCCGGCCCCGAGGGGTCGGGCGATCGGTGTGTTGTGGGGCCGGTGCTCGGTGGGTGATCTAGTCGATGCCGCGGTCGATGGTGTCCTCGTCGACGCCGAGATGCGTCGCGACCTGTTGGACCAGCACCTCGTGCACGAGGTCGATGAGCTCGGTGTCGCGTCGTGCGCGGCTTTCCAGTGGGCGCCGGAACACGATGATCCGGGCGCGGGTCGGCCGTCCGCGGGTGTCCATCCCGGCCGGGATGAGCCGGGCCAGCGGGATGGCGCCGTCGGCGGTCACCTCCTCGGGCCACTGCACCGACTCCGGGTCCTTGGGCAGCATGCGGGGGATCTCGTCGACGGCGATGTCCAGCCCGGCCAGCTCGTCGTGCCACTGGGCGTCGATCTCGGCGAATGCCTCGAGGACCACCTCGTCGAATTCGTCCGAGCGGCTGCGCCAGCCCGGCACCAGGGGAGAGAGTAGTGGCGCCCGCAGTCCGCGCCCACGTCGGTCGCGGCGCGGAATCCGGGGGCGCCTGCCGAGATTGGCCGTACTCGGCCCCAGGCGATGGAGCAAGGGCGGACGGGGCCGTTCACTGCGCATGGCGCGAGTGTAGGTGGTCTGCGGTCGTCGGTACGACTGCGGCGTTATGGGCGGGTAGCGCGTGTCGCCGAGGGGATCGCTGGGCAGGGGACTACTCTTTGAAGGCGTGAAGGTTCCCCGACAGTGCTGCAGGCCCGGCTGCGCCCGTTCTGCGGTGGCCACGCTGACATTCGTCTATGCGGAGTCGACGGCGGTCATCGGTCCGCTCGCCGGATCGCCGGAGCCGCATTCGTGGGATCTGTGCGCCGAGCACGCCCGCCGGATCACCGTGCCGCGGGGCTGGGAGATGCTGCGCAGCGACCGCGGTTTCCCGGCCCCGGTCGCCGACGACTACGAGTTGACCGCGCTGGCCGAGGCCGTCCGCGAGGGCAGCACCGGTGGCCGGGCCACCGGGGAGCGGGCCTTTCCCGATTCACTCGATGGCTTCGACGACCTGGGCGGCGGCCGACACCGCGCCCCGGCCGCGGCGCGTCCGGATCGCGTGCCGCCGGCCGAGACGCGGGCCGCAGGCCGGCCCCGGCCGGGTCGCCGCGGTCATCTGCGGGTGCTTCCCGACCCGATCGACTGACCGCCGCCGCCCGGGTCCGTGGGTGGCGGATCGGATCACCGGATACGCGGCACCGATTGTCCGGACAGACCACTAGGCTGGAGTGCATGCGTACCGGTGTCCCCGACCTCGACGATGTCGAGGACCTCCTCTCAGCAGATTCCGACGGACTGTTGCCTGCGGTGGCGCTCGCCGGTGCCCAGGTTCGGTCGGTGGCGGAGGCGGTCCGTGAAGGGGTCGCCGAGCCGTTGGCCGAGTTGCGTCCACGCAGTGTGGTCGTCGTCTGTTCGGCACATGGTCCGGCTGCCGGTGCCACCGCGCTGGTCAACGCCCTCGTCGCCGGGCGGGTCGACGTCCCCGTCGTCTGCGCGCCCGGGCTGCCCGGTTGGATCGGGCCCCTCGACGTGGTCGTCCTCGTCGGCGACGACGCGGGAGACATGATCCTCGCCGACGCGGCCGCCCGCTCACTGCGTCGCCGGGCCGAGGTGGTGGTGGCCGCGCCGGTCGAGGGTCCATTACGAGATGCTTTGGGCGGCAGAGGAATCAACCTATCGCCGCGGGTCCACGTCGACCCCCGGTTCCGGCTGCACGGCTACGTCGCGGTGATCGTCTCGGTCCTCGCCGCCCTGACCCGGGTGCGGTTTGCCGGCGGGGCGCCGATCATCGGTGAGCTGGCCGATGCGCTCGACGCCGAGGCCGCCGCGGGTCATCCGTCCCGCGACACCTTCCACAATCAGGCGAAGCTGTTGGCCGCCCGTCTCGACGAGGGGCCCGTGGTGTGGACCGGGGATACCCCGGCAACCCAGCAGGTCGCGCTGCTCGCGGCCCGGCTCCTGTTCGGTATCGCCGGGGCGGTCTGCGCCGCGGCGGATCTCGCCGAGGTGACGCAGGCGTGGCAGGTCTACCGGACCGGCCGGCCGGGCGCGGTCGAGGCGTCGATCTTCTACGACCCGGAGATCGACGGACCGCCCACCGATCAACCGCCCCGCGTGCTGGTCGCCACCACGGCGGCCCGCGAGTGGTACACGCGCCGGCGGGTCGCCGCGATCCCCACCGCCGAGATCATCCTCGGCGACGCGCCCGAGTCCGCCGATCCGGTCGGCGCCGGTGCCCACTGGGTGGCCGCCGACCCCACCGACGTGCCGGGTGATCTCGGTGCCCTGCTCGTGCTGCTGCTGCGGGTCGAGATGGCCGCGGTGTACCTGCGCCTGATCGGAGCCGGTGCGCGATGAGGGTTCTCGAGGGAATCGTCCGACCCTACGCGTGGGGTTCCCGGACCGCGATCGCCTCGTTGCGTGGCCGGCCCGTCCCGTCGCCGCACCCGGAGGCCGAGCTGTGGTTCGGCGCGCACAATGCCGCGCCCGCACTCGTCGTCGACGATGACACCGTGCCGGATCTGCTGACGGCGATCGATCGCGACCCGGTCGCGGCACTCGGTGCCACCACCAGTGGTGCCTTCGGTGGTCGGCTCCCGTTCCTGCTCAAGGTCCTCGCCGCCGACGAGCCGCTGTCGTTGCAGGCCCATCCCTCCGCCGAGCAGGCACGGGACGGGTTTGCGCGGGAGAATGCCCTCGGCCTGCCGCTCGACGCGCTCAATCGCAACTACCGCGACCCCTGGCACAAACCCGAACTGATCGTCGGGCTCACCGAGTTCCACGCGCTGGCCGGATTCCGGGATCCGGTGCGCACGGTCGACCTGCTCCGCGGCCTCCAGGTCAGCGAGCTCGACCCATATCTGGGAATGCTTGTCGGACAACCTGATTCACACGGTCTGCGGGCACTCTTCACGACGTGGCTGACGTTGCCGGAGGCCACCATCGCCGCGGTGACGCCTGCGGTGCTCGCCGCGGCGGTCACACTGCTCGATTCCGGGGCCGGTGCGTTCACCGCCGAATTGCGGACCCTGCTCGAGCTCGGCGAGATGTACCCCAATGACCCCGGGGTGCTCGCCTCGTTGCTGCTCAACCGCATCACCCTGCAGCCCGGTGAGGGCCTGTACCTGCCGGCAGGCAATCTGCACGCGTATCTCTCGGGCACCGGCGTCGAGATCATGGCGAACTCCGACAATGTCCTGCGCGGTGGGCTCACCCCCAAGCACATCGACGTGCCCGAGCTCCTCCGTGTCCTCGACTTCGCCCCGGTCGCCCCGGCCGATCTCATGCCCCGCATCCGCACCGTCGGCGCCGAACGCATCTATCTCACCGCAGCGCCGGAGTTCCGGCTCTCCCGGGTCGAACTCGACGGCACCGGGATGGCTGCACCGTCGTCGATCAGCTTCGACATGCCCGGCCCGCAGATCCTTGCCGTCCTCACCGGGGCCATCGAGATCCGCCCACCCGGCGGCCCCGCGATCACCGTGCCGGCCGGCCGCGCGGCGTGGCTCACCGATGCCGACCCCGATGTGACCGTGCACGCGGACGCCAGCCGCGCGGTGTTCTTCCGTGCGCTGGTGCCCGGCTAGAGTCTCGACCAGCGGGAGGAAGCGGACGAAGCGTCGACCGTTGCTCGACCACCCGCTTCGGCCAACGTCTCGCCGAGGTGTACCGAGATCCATCGGCCTAGGCCGGCGGCGGTGCTGTCGGCCCGATCAACGCCCACTCGTCGGGCGTCGCCACGACGGTCAGCTCGTGGCGACCGGAGGCGAGCGCGACCGTGACCTGTTGCGGTGAGTCCGGGTTCTGCGTCAGCACGATGGTGGCCGGTCCCGGTGTCGGAGTCAATGTCGATCGCGTGGGGTCGACGATCACGAATCGCGTTCCCGCCCCCGGGCGGTCGCCGGGCTCGACGCCGTCGAAGACCTCGATGCCACTGTCGTGGCCTGCCGGGGCGTCCTCGCCGATCGCCGCGAGCACCGTGTCCCATCGTTCGGGTGTGGAGCTGTGTACCGCCACCGGCAGCCCGATGGCGGCCGCCCGCACCACCAGCAGCGCGGCCAGTGACCATTGGGCCTCGATCCGGACGGTGTCGATTCCGGGTCCCGCCAACGCCATGGCGATCGCGGTCCCGTCCACGTCGGCGCCGAGCAGCTGCCCACAGCCGCCGGCCGGGACGTGCAGGCGAGCCAGCAGCGCGGCGGCCGTGGTGCCCGCGGCGACGGGCACCTGGCCGGGGAAGGTCGCCGCTGCCGCCACCGGCAGGGCGGTCGTGAGTGCCTCGAACTGCCGGCCGGGGAGCGGGACCAGACCCGCGGGCAGATCTGCGACGTGGCGACCGGACTCGTCGGCCAGGTCGTCGAACCGTACCAGCGCGCCGACCCGCAACAGGCCGTCGTCGTTGTGCGCCAACCGGATCGACAGGGTGGTGGCGACCGACGGCACCGACCACACGGCGGTCAGGAGCTCGGGAAGGGCGCCGGGGGCGACCGCGGCCGAACGCAGGCGCAGTGGGCCGGCGATCAGGTGATCCCACCGCTCGGACACCGCGTCGAGGCGATGCCCGTCGATCAGCGCCCCGGTGGCCGTGGCGATTTCGGCCGCAGTCAGGATCGTCACGCCGAGCCCGGCCTCGACGAGCCGGTGGTGCACGCGGCGGGTGGTGATAGCGGCCGCGCGGAGCGCACCTTCGGCACCGCCGCCGCGCCGGGCCACCGCGTCGGGGCAGTCATTCGGATTCAGCCGCAGGATCACCAGCACCGTGCGGTGCGCCGATGCGGGCAGCGGTCCCAGCGTCCGCCGGTACGCCGTGGCTGCCGGCCCGCTGCCCCACGCCCGGACGCCGTGACTGACGACGTCGATCGCCGTGAGGGGGATGTCGAATGGATCGATGCAGTCGGCGAGGACAGTGAGCGGCACGAGCATCCCGCGCGGCTCGTCGAACCCCAGTGTCCCCGGGGCAAGTCGGCTCACCCCCAGCCGGCCCGGACGTACCCGCAAGACCGTGATGAGCGTGCCGTCGACCCAGCGGACACCGACGACGGGCTCGGGCTCGGTACCGGTCGGCGCAGGCCGGTGCAGGGCCGGGATGTCGAACGGCGGCGGGGCCGGATCCGGGGGCGTTCGCCGCAGCCGAGACCCCGCGTAACCGATCCGGCGGAGCGCTCGCGTTGCCGGGGATGGTCCCGACCAGGCGATCGTGGCCATCGAGAGCGCCACCGCCACACCACATGCGGCCGGGCCCGCCCACATTCCGGCGAGCGCCCAGACCGCCAGGGCGAGCGCGAGCAGAACCTCGATCACCAGCAGGGTGATCACGGCCGGTGCCAGTCGGCGCACCCGCAGGCGCCCCGAGGTCCGTGGCGACACCCCGACGGCCGCATCGACCGTGGTCAGCGATTCCCCACCCATGACGCCCCCTGTCCACAACCACGTTCCGGCATTACCGGCCACGTGGGCGACTTTCGGCTAGGCTACTACCACATCGGGGTGGCGGGGGCATATCGGAACGTCGAATGTGCTTATCCGGCAATGGAACACCGGCTTTGTTTGCGGTGCGCGGATGCGGGTGCCCCGACGGAGTGGGGGATTCCATTGGTCCGGCAATTGACGACCAGAGCCCAGGTGAACGGGTATCGTTTCCTGCTGCGGCGTCTCGAACACGCACTGGTCCGTCGCGATGTGCGCCTCCTGCATGATCCGATGCGCGCGCAGATGCGAGCCCTGGCCATCGGGACGGTCCTGACGATGGTCGCGTTGGCGGGCTTCGGGATCTGGGGTCTGATCCGGCCGCAGGGATCGGTCGGTGATGCCCACATCCTGGTCAGCAAGGACAGCGGCGGGCTCTACGTCCTCGTCGACGACGTCGTCCATCCCGTGCTCAATCTGGCCTCGGCACGACTGATCACCGGTACCGATGAGCGGCCGCGGTCGGTTGCCGATTCCCGTCTGGCCGGCTATCCGCGCGGTCCGCTTCTGGGGATTCCCGGTGCGCCCGTGGGTATCGCGCCGTCGGCGCATCCGGGTACCTCGACCTGGACGGTCTGTGATCGGGTCACCGGGCGGCAGTCGGTGGAATCGGTGGTCATCGCCGATCACGCACACCCCGGGGCGTCGATTCGCGGCGCAGGCCGCGACGAGGCGCTGTTCGTGACCGACGGTGCCGAGGACTTCCTGATCTATCTGATCGAGCGCGGCGACGGCCTCGTCCCGGTGCGTGCCGAGGTCGACACCGACAGTGTCGCGGTGCTCCGCGCCTTCGGTCTCGAGGACCACACGCCGCGTCCGGTCACCGCGGGTCTGCTCAACACCTTTCCCGAGGTCGACGAGTTGACGCCACCGGATATCCCGGGTGCCGGCCGAACGGTCGACCTCGTACCGGGCGGTGCCCGGGTCGGCTCGGTGGTCAAGACCTCCGGGATCGACGGTGCCGCCAGCTATCACGTGCTGCTCGCCGACGGCGTTCAACAGGTGGGCGAACCGACCGCGGAACTCCTGCGTCTCGCCGATCCGGCCTCGACACCCGAGGTCATCAGCGTGCCCCCGGCGTTGGTGGCCGCGATCCCACGGACGAATACGTTGCCGGTGGACGACTTTCCGGCCCACCTGCCGCGGCCGCTGGCGGTGTCGTCGACGCCGGTGGTCTGCTCGATCTGGGCGCGCGCCGACGGCGACACCCGAGCGCGGCCGGGATTGCTGGTGGGGCAGCGGCTGCCGCTGCCCGAGGGGGCCCGGCCGGTGGCGCTGACCTCGGCCGACGGCGCCGGTCCCGGCCTCGACGGGGTGTATGTGCGGCCGGGGTCGGGGGAATACGTCCAGACCACCGGCGCCGAGCCGGACAGTTCGCGCGCGGAATCCCTGTTCTACGTGAGTGATTCGGGAGTGCGCTTTGGCATTCCGGATACCGCGACCGGCCGGATGCTCGGGCGCGGCGACCGTCCCCGGCCGGCGCCCTGGCCCGTCCTCGCGCTGCTGCCCGCCGGGCCCACGTTGTCGCGTGGCAGCGCGCTCGTCGCCCACGACGGCATCGGTCCCGACGGCGACGGTGCGGCGATCGCGGTGCCGGGCAACTGACTCACGTGCGGTCGATACCGGCCACGAGTGTGCGCACCAGCTGCTCCCATTGCGCGGCAACGGCTTCCAGATCCAGGCCGCGCACCTCGGTGAGGTATTTGGTTGTCGACGCGCCCAGCGGGACCTGAATGGCGATCGCGATGACGTCGGCACGCTCGGCGAAGCCGAGCTGCTGCAGCAGGATCTGAACGTGCAGGGTCGACGCCTGCCAGACCGGATGCTCGAGGAAGGCGCCGGCGTCGGAGCCGGCCTCGATGAGGATGTCCAGATGGTCGACGGTGAGCCGGAGGCGGGCGCGGCCGTAGGCCAGCAGCCGATCCAGTGGCGGGGCGTCGGGTCCGAGAGGTGCCGGGCCGGAGAGATAGGCTTGCTGCAGCTCCGACTCGGAGTGGTCGAGGAGGGCGTGCATCAGGCCGGTGCGGCTGCCGAAGCGCCGGAACACGGTCCCCTTGCCGACGCCCGCCGCGGTGGCGACGGCGTCCATCGTGACCGCGGCAGCGCCGTGATGGCTGACGAGGTCCTTGGCCGCGGCCAGGAGCAGCCTGCGGTTGCGCGCGGCATCGGCGCGTTCGGTCGCACAGGAGCCGCCGGCGTGGATTGGAAGCGCGCTGCGGTCGGTGTTCGACACGTGATGAGCCTAACTCTTGATCTCTCCGGGAATTAATCGGACCGTGGTCCGGTTGATCGTATCAACCCTGTACCTGATATGGAGGACCGCCGTGTCTGATTCAACCGTTCGTGTGGTGGCGCTGGTGGGAAGTCTGCGCCGGGACTCGATCAATCTCCGGCTGGCCCGGGCGGCCGTCGAACACGCCCCGGCCGGGGTGGCCGTGACTGTGGCCCCCGCCCTCGGCGACCTGCCCTTCTACAATGAGGACATCGACCCGGGCACCGGTGCGCCGGGGGCGGTGCCCGAGGCCGTCGCCGGGCTGCGGGAGCTGGTTGGTGCCGCGGACGCGGTGCTGGTGGTGACCCCCGAGTACAACGGATCCACGCCGGCCGCGCTCTCGAACGCCATCGACTGGCTCTCGCGTCCCTACGGATCGGGGGCGATCAAGGACAAGCCGGTCGGCGTGATCGGCGCGGCACTCGGCCGCCATGCCGGGACCTGGTCCCGGGCCGACACCCGTAAATCGCTGGGTGTGGCCGGTGGCACCGTGCTCACGGAGATCGACTATGGCGTGCGAGCGAGCGGGCTCGAGGGCGCACTGCCCGGCGAGGTGCTCGCCGAGCTCCGTGCGGTCGTGCAGAAGCTCGCCGATGCCGTGCCGGTCTCGGCATCCCGGGACACGTGGGCCCGCCGGGATTGATCGCTCGGTACCGTGTCGGTATCGCCGCGACCTGGGAGTTTCGTGCGTGTGATTCACAATCCCTAGTGGTGTGGGCAAATGTCAGCCACTAGGTGTAGTGTTTGATCCACCAGCCCGGCCGGGGCCCGACGACGACAGTTGAGCACCGGGAGATGCCTCGATCTGAGGTTTGCGATCTCTGGTTCTGCGGGCTGGGGCGGCTCATCCGGGCCGGTGGGGCCACCCACCGAGACCCGGCCGGCCGCAGCACCTGACCGTCTACCCCCAGTGGAGGAGTGTTCGACAGATGGCCATCACCGTTTACACCAAGCCTGCCTGCGTGCAGTGCAATGCCACCTACAAGGCTCTCGACAAGCAGGGATTGGAGTACGAGATCGTTGACATCAGCACCGACGATGACGCACGTGACTACGTGATGGCCTTGGGCTACCTCCAGGCGCCCGTCGTCGTGGCCGGGAATGACCACTGGTCGGGTTTCCGGCCGGACCGGATCAAGGCGCTGGCCCTGCGCGCAGCCTGAGCGGCAATCACCCACGTGATGTCCACGTCCGGTCCGGAGGGGAAGTCGGGATCGACACGGCATCACAGAGTGAGAGGTCTGCATGACGGAGACCGCCGCATCGCCGCTGATCGTCTATTTTTCGTCGGTGTCGGAAAACACCCACCGATTCGTCGAGAAGCTGGGGATGGCGTCGGTGCGCATCCCGCTCATCGATCGCGAGGGCTCGTTTCGTGTTGACGAGCCCTACGTCCTGATCTGTCCCACCTACGGCGGCGGCAAGTCGTCGTCGGCCGTAGGTGGGGGTTTTGTGCCCAAACAGGTCATCAAGTTTCTCAACAATCCGCAGAACCGGGCGGGTATCCGTGCCGTCATCGCAGCCGGCAACACCAACTTCGGCGACGAGTATTGCCTGGCAGGGGACATCATCTCGCGCAAGTGCCGAGTGCCCTACCTCTACCGTTTCGAGCTGACCGGCACCGCCTACGACGTCAAGCGCGTCCGGGCGGGGCTGGTCGACTTCGCCCGGAGTGCGGCCTTCCTCGATCCCGCCTCGGTCCGGTTGTCAGACCCTGCCGATACCGTGTCCCGGTAGATACCCCGCCCCGGCAATTCCCACTCTCTGTACAGGAGTTCTCGTGTCGCCCACCACCACTGTCTCCGACGACGTCACGATCTCGGACACCACCACCTCGGCAAGCAAGTCGGGTGTGCATTCGGGCCCGTCGGGTCACGATCCGGGTGAGCTGGACTATCACGCACTCAACGCGATGCTGAACCTCTACGACAGAGACGGCCACATCCAGTTCGAGAAGGACCGCGAGGCGGCTCGCCAGTACTTCCTGCAGCATGTCAACCAGAACACGGTGTTCTTCCACGATCTCGACGAGAAGCTCGACTATCTCGTCGAGGAAAACTACTACGAGCCCGAGGTTCTCGAAGGCTATGACCGCGAGTTCGTGAAGCTCCTCTTCGGGCACGCCTACGCCAAGAAGTTCCGGTTCCCGACATTCCTCGGTGCGTTCAAGTACTACACCAGCTACACGCTGAAGACCTTCGACGGCAAGCGCTACCTGGAGCGCTTCGAGGACCGCGTCGTGATGACCGCCCTCGCCCTCGCCGACGGCGACCACGGCCTGGCGATCTCCCTGGTGGACGAGATCATCTCCGGCCGCTTCCAGCCGGCCACCCCGACCTTCCTCAACGCCGGCAAGGCGCAGCGCGGCGAGCTCGTCAGCTGCTTCCTGCTGCGCATCGAGGA
>JASGFO010000008.1:0-41602 GCA_047605505.1 Gordonia sp. (in: high G+C Gram-positive bacteria)
GCCGCGGCCGAGCCGTCGGTCGACGAGGCCGCGGCCGACGCCCCCGACGTCGAGGCAGACGCAGTCGAGGCAGAGGCAGCCGAGGAGGAGGCAGCCGAAGGGCTTCCGGCTGCCGCTGTCGGCATTGTGGCGGGCGCCGCGGCTGTCGGCGCGGGTGCGGCGATCGCCGGGGCGGTCTCCGACGATGCCCCCGACGAATCAGCGGCCGCAGAACCGGAGGCCGCACAGCCAGACACCGCAGAACCAGACACCGCAGAACCAGCGGCCACCGAACCCGAAGCCGCCGAACCAGAGCCGGTCGACACCGAGACACCCATCGAGGAGACCCCGGTCGAGGAGGTGCCTGCGGAGGCCGCGGCCGAGCCGTCGGTCGACGAGGCCGCGGCCGACGCCCCCGACGTCGAGGGGGAGGCAGTCGAGGGCGAGGCAGTCGAGGGGGAGGCAGTCGAGGGCGAGGCAGCCGAGGCGGAAACCGGAGAAGAACCGGAAACCGCTGCGGCAGATGCCGCCGCGGCAACGGCGGTCGTGCCGGAGGTCACCGAAACCGAGCCAGAGCCCGAGGCCACAGCGGTCGAGGCCACAGAACCCGACTCCGCAGCGGTCGAGGCCCCAGAGCCCGACGAGGCCGAGCCGGCCGGTGACGAGTCCGCGACCGACGTCCTCACCACGCCGGATACCGAGGAACCGACATCGCCGGCCGAGCCGGCAGCACCCGCCTACCCGGTGGGTTCGGAACCCACGGTGGAGATCTCTCGGGCGGATCTGCCCGAGGACCTCGGGGCCACCGAAGTGGCGTCGGAGACGGGCACCGATGTCGCGCCCGACGAGTCCGAGACCCAGGTCCTGACGACCCCCGCGGTTGCCGCTGCTGCTGCCGCAGCCGGGGGCGCGGCCGTCGCTGCCGGAACCGCTGCTACGCAGGGGTGGTCGACGACAGCACACAAACCGGAGGTCATCCCGGGCGCGGCCGAGACCACGGATCAGAAGAAGTCCCGGCGCAAGCCGCTGCTCATCGGCGCGGCGGCGGTCGCGGTGATCGCGGTGATCGCGATCGGTGTGCTGGTGTTCCTGCAGCTTCGCCCGTCGGCTCCCGAGGATGAGGCGGCCGACGCCGCCCAGCGTTTCGCGGCGGCCGCCTACGATGGCGATCTCAGCACCCTGCGCGACGTCACCTGCGGTGAGCGCCTCGAGTACTACCAGCGCATCAGCGACGACGACTGGCGGCGCGTGTATGAAGCGCAGCGCAGCCGCAATCAGCTGGTGAAGGTCTTGTCGGTGAGCGCGGTCCGCCTCGAGAACGACGGCAACCGCGCCGTCGTCGAGGTCACCGCCCAGCAGACAAGCAGTCCACAGGAGCAGCCGCAGAACGTGGCGATCAACCTGCAGAAGCAGGACGGCGACTGGAAGGTCTGCAATCCGCAGTGATCGGTGACCCGCCGGCCGGGACCGATCCGGCAGGCCCTGATCAGGGCGGGACGCCCGCCGGCGGGGGTGGGCGTCATCTGCGGCCGCCACCACCGCCCGGTCGCCCACCCCTTCCCATGGGGGTCCGGCCGGTCCGGCAGCACCCCCCGGAGCCGTACCCGGCAGCGGGTTCACCAGGTCCGCCACGGACGCAGGTCCCGGACGGTCCGACCGTTCCGCTCGTGCGTCGCCGACCACCACCCGATCGGTCCCCCGCGCAGCCACCACAAGCACAGCCACCACCCGGCGCCGCCCCGCGGCCGGTCACCGGCCCGCCGGCTCCGCGGTCGGCGCACCGACCAGCACCATCACAGCCGTCACCACCACGCCGCTCGGCGCCCCGAGAGCCCTCAGCGCCCCGACCGTCCTCGGCGCGCCCGACGACACCGCCACGCAAGCACCGCGCCGACCCGCTCGTGATCGGTGCCGCGATCGTGATGGTGCTCCTCGCACTCGGTGTCCTGGTCGGCATCCTCGCACTCTGAATACGTGCACGTCTGAATCCGGGCACTCTGGGCGGCCGATCCGAAAAAGAACGTCCCCTCCCGGACGGCCGATGACTCGGCACCCCCGGAAGGGGACACCCGGGCAGGTCGGGCGCGGTGCCCGAACAATGCTCAGGCGCTGATCGACTTGCCCACCGACTGCAGGTCGGTGCACGCCTCGACGACGCGCTCGCTCATCGAGGCCTCGGCCTTCTTGCTCCAGGTGCGCGGGTCGTAGACCTTCTTGTTGCCCACATCGCCGTCGACCTTGAGCACCCCGTCGTAGTTGCTGAACATGTGCCCGGCGATCGGCCGGGTGTAGGCGTACTGGGTGTCGGTGTCGACGTTCATCTTGACGACGCCGTAGCTCAGCGCTTCCTCGATCTCGCTCTTGAGCGAGCCGGAGCCACCGTGGAACACGAAGTTGAACGGCTTCGAGCCATCGGCCAGGCCCAGCTTCTTGGTGGCGACCTGCTGGCCCATGTCCAGCACGTCGGGGCGCAGCTTGACGTTGCCGGGCTTGTACACACCGTGGACGTTGCCGAAGGTGGCGGCCAGCAGGTAGGCACCCTTCTCGCCGACACCGAGCGCGTCGACGGTCTTCTCGAAGTCCTCCGGCGTGGTGAACAGCTTGTCATCGATCTCGGCCTCGACACCGTCCTCCTCACCGCCGACGACGCCGATCTCGACCTCGAGGATGATCTTGGCGGCCGCCGCCTTGGCGAGCAGTTCCTGCGCGATCTCGAGGTTCTCGTCGATCGGGACCGCCGAGCCGTCCCACATGTGCGACTGGAACAGCGGGTTGCCGCCCGCGTTCACGCGCTCGGCGGAGATGGCCAGCAACGGGCGCACGTAGGTGTCGAGCTTGTCCTTGGGACAGTGGTCGGTGTGCAGTGCGATGGTCACGCCGTACTTCGCGGCGACGACGTGCGCGAACTCGGCCAGGGCCACCGCACCGGTCACCATGTCCTTGACACCGAGGCCCGAACCGAACTCGGCGCCGCCGGTGGAGAACTGGATGATGCCGTCACTTCCGGCGTCCGCGAAGCCCTTGATGGCGGCATTGATCGTCGACGACGAGGTGCAGTTGATCGCGGGGAACGCGTAGCCACCCTCCTTCGCCTTCTGGTACATCTCGGCGTACTGCTCGGGAGTTGCAATGGGCATCTCACGTCCTCCAACCGGGTAAGGTGTGTCGCGCTGGCGAGTTCGGTCACTCGATGTCCAGTATGGCAAGGCCGCCAGGTGGCCGTGCACCCGTGTCCGCACCGGCTCGTGCCAGGAAACTCTCAGTCACGCGCGGGTAGTCTAGAGTCCCGTGATCTCCACCGCGCTCGCCCAGACCACGACGAACGTCGCCCTCATGCCCGGGTTCATGGACCCGGTCACCCTCCTCGGATACTTCGGGGCGTGGGCCTTCTGGGGCCTTCTCCTGGTGATCCTGATCGAGTCCGGGGTGCTGTTCCCGGTGCTTCCGGGTGACTCCTTGCTGTTCGTGGCGGGTATGGTCGTCGGTGCCGCGGGCAGTCGGGACGAGTTGCAGGACCTGCAGAATTTCGCCTCGCTCTGGCAGCTGCTGATCTTCATCCCGGTCGCCGCGATCATCGGCGGGCAGATCGGCTACTGGATCGGCCGCTACATGGGCACGAGCATGTTCCGACCCGATGCCCGCTTCCTCAAGGAGCGCTATCTGACCGAGGCGCACGAGTTCTTCGAAAAGCGCGGTCCGATCACGATCTTCCTGGCGCGCTTCGTGCCGATCGTGCGCACGCTGGCCCCGATCGTCGCCGGCGCGGCCCGGATGAGAGTCATCGTGTTCACGATCTACAACGTGGTCGGCGCGATCGTGTGGGGTGTCGGGATCACGATGCTCGGCTACTGGCTGGGCCAGTTCGAGATCGTGCAGAAGCTGATCGAGCCGATCTTCATCCTGATTGTCCTCATCTCGGTGGTACCGATGATCGTCGAGTGGCTGCGTCGGCGGCGTGCCGCCCAGCAGGAGATCACCGAAGAGACGGCCTGAGCGCCTCTTCTCACCACGAGCGGTCGAGGTCCGCGTGCTGTCGGATCCACGCGTGCATCGCGATGCCGGCCGCCACCCCCGCGTTGATGCTGCGGGTGGACCCGAACTGGGCGATCGACACGGTCAGATCGGCCCCGGACTGCGCGTCCGCGCTCACCCCGGGGCCTTCCTGACCGAACAGGAGCACGCAGGCCCGTGGCAGTTCCGCGGTCTCCAGCGGCACCGACCCGGGGGTGTTGTCCACGGCCACCACCGCCAGTTCCTGCGTGCGTGCCCAGCCGATCAGGTCAGCGACGCCTGCGTGGTGGACGATGTGCTGATAGCGGTCGGTGACCATGGCGCCGCGCCGGTTCCAGCGCCGCCGCCCGACGATGTGCACGGCCGCCGCGGCGAAGGCATTCGCCGTGCGGACGACGGTACCGATGTTTCCGTCGTGGGCGAAGTTCTCGATCGCCACGTGGAACGGGTGGCGACGCGTGTCGAGGTCGGCGACGATCGCCTCCCGGGTCCAGTAGCGGTAGGCGTCGACGACGTTGCGGGTGTCGCCGTCGGCAAGCAGTTCCCGGTCATAGCGCGGGTCGGTGGGCGGCGGGCCGGCGTGTTCGGCCGCCCACGGTCCGACGCCGACAGGCGGGGTGGCCCGGGCTTGCCATTCGGTGGGCCCGGCGGTGTCCTCCACCGAACGCCGGGTCTCAGGCGAGGCCGAGGTCGGCGAGCCCCAGCAACGACCGGTAGGGCACGCCGAGTGCCTCGATGACCTGGTCGGCGCCGGTGGCCCGGTCGACGACGGTGGCCACGCCGACCACGATCGCCCCGGCCTCCTGGGCCGCCTGCACGGCCTGTGCGGGCGACGCGCCGGTCGTGGAGGTGTCCTCGACGATCAGCACCCGCCGACCCTCGACGTCGGGTCCCTCGATCCGACGTTGCATCCCGTGCGCCTTGGCGGCCTTGCGTACCACGAAGGCGTCGATGGGCCTGCCGGCGGCATGCATGATCGACGTCGCGACCGGGTCGGCGCCGAGCGTGAGGCCGCCGACCGCGGCAAAGTCCCAGTCGGCGGTGAGCTCACGCATCAGGCGCCCGATCAGCGGTGCCGCTGCATGGTGCAGGGTCGCGCGGCGCAGGTCGACGTAGTAGTCGGCCTCCTTGCCCGACGACAGCGTGACCCGGCCGTGCACCACCGACAACTCGGTGACCAGCGCGGCCAGGGCGGTACGGGCAGGGGCGTCGACGACCGGCGCAGGATCGGGCAACGGGGTACTCAACTCTCTTCTCACTCAGGCCGGTAGCGGGGGCGCTCGGGCATCTCGCTGGGTCCGCTACGGGCCGAGCGCGGCTCGGCGGGCGGTAGATCCGGGTCAGCCTCCCGTGGATCCGGGACCTGCCCGTGGCGTCCGCCACGCACCGGCATCGGGCGCATCGGCCGGCCATTGGTCGTCGGCTGTCGTCCCGGGGGTGGGGCCGCGCGACGGGGCCGGGGCCGGAGTTCGGCCGCGGTCATCGTGGTGGGCACGTCATCGACGGGACCTGCCTCGGCCCGGGCGTGGCGGTCGCCATCACGCAGGCCGTCGGTCTTCTGCTCGGCCGACTCCGCCCGCACCGGGCCGGACGGGTCCCGCGGATCGGGGGCGTCCTGCGGGTCCCGCAGCGGCGGGAGCACGCGCAGCAGGTCGGCGAAGCGGCGCACCACCTCGAGTGCGGTGTCGAGTTCGGCGGGGTCATTGGTCAGCGGGAGCGATCCGAGGGCCCAGTTGCCCTCGTTCCAGAGGACCTCGATGTAGGCGGGAGCCTTCGTCGCCAGTGCGACCATCCGGCGGTCACACACCCGGCGGGCCGCGTCGAGGTTGTTGGAGAACATGACACGCTGACCCATCGCTCCGAGCAGTTCGACGTCGTCCTCGGCCGGCGCCAGCACCTCCTCGTGCCGCAGGTCCACCACCACACCGGAGGCCGGTGAGCGGCGCACCGCGATCACGGTCGCGGTCTCGGCGAGGTCGAAGACGATGGCCTCGGTGTCGCGGTAGACGCCGTAGGCCACGTGCTGGACGCCGACGTGATCGGGCACGTCCATGGTCGCGCGGTGGAACACCTTGCGCAGTTTGGTGTCCGAGTCCCGGAACTTGAAATCGTGGTCATCGCCCCACACGGCCCGCTGGTGCCGCGTCACCGAGACGCGCCGGTGATCGAGCCACAACAGGACCGCCGCACCGATCAGTGCGACGGCGGCGATCACAAAGTAGACGATGGTCATCGCGACCAGAGTACGTCAGCCGGGCGCGCGAGGTCTCGACCACCACCTGGATATGTGCCGACGACGTTCCCCGACGCGGGGCCGGGGCGGCTGGGAGGATGGTGCTGCCCGTCCCGACGAGAGAAGGACCACCGCCGTGGCCACCAGCAGCCCCGCATCGATCGACACCGGCCAGATCGTGGCCCTGACCAGCGCATTGGTGGCGGCGCCGAGCGAGAATCCCGGCGGGACCGAGGCCGCGGCGGTGGCCGTGCTGGAGCGGGCGTGCCGCGATGCGGGCCTGCTCGTGGCCACGCACGAGGTGGCCCCGGGCCGACCGAATCTGATCGCGACGCTGCCCGGTGGCGACGGCCCGGGCCTGATGTTCCTGGGGCATTCCGATGTCGTGCCCGCGGGCGGGGGCTGGACCGCCGACCCCTACGTCCCCCGCATCACCGACGAGGTGATCATCGGCCGCGGCGCCACCGACATGAAGGGTGGGCTCGCCGCCGTGGTGGCGGCGATGGCGTCGTTGCGCGGACAGCCGCTGTCGGGTCCGGTCACCCTCGTCTGCACCGTCGACGAGGAGGAGCACGGCAGCGGTGTCCGTGATCTGGTGGCACGCGGCGGGCTGCTCGGCGCGTACGCGGGCTGTGTCGTCGCCGAACCCACGGATCTGACCGTGGTCCGCGGTTGCCGGGGCGCCTCCTACCTCGAGGTCGACGTCACCGGCCGCGCCGCGCATTCGGGCCGGCCCGCCGACGGCCGCAACGCCATCTATGCCGCGGCCGCCATCGTGGCGATCATCCGGGCCGATCACGAGGCCATGGTCGGCGCCGCCTGTGGCCTGCTCGGTTCGGGCACCTGGAATGTCGGGACCATCACCGGCGGCCAGGGCATCTCGGTGGTGGCGCCGACGGCGTCGCTCGGGATCGACCGCCGCCTGATGCCCGACGAGACCGTCACCGAGATCGCCGAGTGGCTGCGCGGACGGATCTCGGCCGCCGGCATCGACACCGACGGCATCGGGGTGACGGTCCGGCCCACCATGGAGATGCCGGGATTCGAGACGCCCGCCGATCATCCGCTGGTGGCTGCCGCCGTCGACGCGCTGACCGCGCAGGGCGCCCCGGCCCCGGTCGGCGGCTGGACGGCCGCCTGCGACGGCGGCTTCGTGAGCCGCGATCTGGGCATCCCCACCGTCGTCTGCGGGCCCGGGGACATCAACACCCAAGCCCATCAGCCCGACGAGTCGGTCCGCATCGCCGATGTGCGCACGGCCGCGCTCGCGTACCGGTCGATGGCGCAGAAACTGTTGCGCTGAGGACCGGGTGCCGCCCGCCGGGCCGGGTGGTGGCGGGTGGTGCCGGTCAGTCGGCGGCGGTGACCGCGATGCCGACGGTGCCCGTCCGGCCGCGGCGCACCGAGCTGGCCTTGACCACGATCGTGCCGACGATGCCGTACTTTCGGCAGATCAGCCGGCGCACATGGTCGGTGCCTGCGGCGTCGAGGATCGCCGCGGTCCCGGTGACCGCCTGTCCGCGGACCGTCTTCCCGCTTCGGTCGCAGGCCTGCACGATCACCGTCGGGTTGCGGCGGATGCGCTTGACCTTCCAGGAGTCGGCCACCGTCCACATGAGGAGACGGTCACCGTCGCGGGCGGCCCAGAGCGGTGTCGCGACCGGCGTGCCGTCCTTGCGGAATGTGGTGAGCTGCACATACTGGGCGTCGGTGGCGGCGTCAAAGGGTGCGGTGGCGGTCACCTCGTCAGCTTACCGGCGAGCGCTGCCGCCACCCGGTCGCGGATCACACAGTCGGCGGCGTGGTCGTTGACCATCCCGGTGGCCTGCATCATCGCGAACACCGTGGTCGGCCCCACGAACCGCCAGCCGCGCCGTTTGAGGTCCTTGCTGAGCGCGACGGACTCCGGTGACGTGGTCATCGATCCGGGCACATGATCCGGGCCGGGCGCGTAGCGCCAGAAGTACTCGTCGAGGGAGCCCTCGGCCTCGATCAGTTCGACGGCGCGGGCGGCATTGTTGATGGTCGCCTCGATCTTGCCGCGGTGGCGGACGATGCCGGCGTCGGCGAGCAGCCGCGCCACGTCGTCGGCGCCGAATCGGGCGACGGCCTCGATGTCGAATCCCGCGAACGCGGCCCGGAAGTTCTCGCGTTTGGTCAGGATCGTCCGCCAGCTCAGGCCGGACTGGAAGCCCTCCAGGCAGACCCGCTCGAACAGGGCCGCGTCACCGGTCGTCGGGAAGCCCCACTCGGTGTCGTGGTAGGTGGTCTCGGGTTCACGGGCGGCCCAGAAGCATCGCGCCTGGCCGTCGGCGCCGACGATCACCTCGGTCATCTCTCCACGCTACCGCCGGCGCGCGGCTGGAAAGGCCCGGCCCCCTGTCGGGAGCCGGGCCCGTCACCGGTGCCGGGAGGTCAGCCGATCACGAGCCGGTCGCCGTCGCCGGAGACGTTGACCGGAACCACGTCGCCGTCGCGGATGTCACCGGCCAGCAGTGCTTTGGCGAGCTGGTCGCCGATGGCCTGCTGCACCAGCCGGCGCAGCGGGCGCGCACCGTAGAGTGCGTCGAAGCCGCGTTCGGCCAGCCATTCCTTGGCCTTCGGGGTGACCTCGAGGTCGAGGCGCCGCGCGGCCAGCCGCTTCTGCAGTTGTCCCACCTGGATGTCGACGATGGACACCAGTTCCTCGGGGCTCAGCGCGTCGAAGATGACGACGTCGTCGAGCCGGTTGATGAACTCGGGCTTGAACGCCCTCCGCACCGCCGCCATCACCTGGTCCTTGTCGCCGCCGGAACCCAGATTCGACGTCAGGATGAGGATGGTGTTGCGGAAGTCGACCGTGCGGCCCTGGCCGTCGGTGAGGCGTCCCTCGTCGAGCACCTGCAGCAGGATGTCGAAGACGTCGGGGTGGGCCTTCTCCACCTCGTCGAACAGCACCACGGTGTACGGCCGGCGCCGCACCGCCTCGGTCAGCTGACCGCCCTGGTCGTACCCGACGTATCCGGGCGGTGCGCCGACAAGCCGTGCGACGGCGTGCTTTTCGCCGTACTCGCTCATGTCGATGCGGACCATGGCGCGTTCGTCGTCGAACAGGAACTCCGCGAGCGCCTTGGCGAGTTCGGTCTTGCCGACGCCGGTGGGCCCGAGGAACAGGAACGAGCCGAGCGGCCGGTTGGGGTCGGCGACGCCCGCCCGGGCGCGGCGGACCGCATCCGAGACAGCGACGACGGCGGCCTGTTGACCGATGACCCGTCGGCCGAGTTCGTCTTCCATCCGCAACAGCTTGGCGGTCTCGCCTTCGAGCATCTTGCCCGCGGGGATACCGGTCCAGGCGGACACCACCTGGGCGACGTCGTCGGGACCGACCTCCTCCTGCAGCATCACATCCTGGCCGGGATCGGTCCCGGTCTTCTCGACGGCGGCCTCAAGCTGCTTCTCCAGGCCCGGGATGCGGCCGTAGCGCAGCTCGGCGGCGCGGCCCAGATCGCCGTCGCGTTCAGAGCGATCGGCTTCTCCGCGAAGGGTTTCCAGCTCCTCTTTCAGGTCGCGGACCGCGTCGATCGCGGTCTTCTCGCTCTGCCAGCGGGCGGACAGCTCGGCGAGCTTCTCCTTCTCGTCGGCCAGTTCCTGGCGCAGCTTCGCCAGCCGGTCCTGCGACGCCGCGTCGGTTTCCTTCTGCAGGGCGAGTTCCTCGACCTCGAGGCGACGCACGACGCGTTCGACGGCGTCGATCTCCTCGGGGCGCGAGTCGATCTCCATCCGGAGCCGCGAGGCTGCCTCGTCGACCAGGTCGATCGCCTTGTCCGGCAGGAACCGCGCAGTGATGTAGCGGTCGGACAGCGTTGCGGCGGCGACCAATGCGGAGTCGGTGATGCGCACACCGTGGTGCACCTCGTAGCGTTCTTTGAGGCCACGCAGGATGCCGATGGCATCTTCGACGCTCGGCTCGCCGACGTACACCTGCTGGAAGCGGCGTTCGAGGGCCGCATCCTTCTCGATGTACTTGCGGTATTCCTCCAGCGTCGTCGCACCGACGAGCCGCAGTTCACCGCGCGCCAGCATCGGCTTGATCATGTTGCCCGCGTCCATCGCGGAGTCGCCGGTCGCACCGGCGCCGACGATCGTGTGCAGCTCGTCGATGAACGTGATGACCTGTCCCGCAGAGCCTTTGATCTCGTCGAGGACGGCCTTGAGGCGTTCCTCGAACTCGCCCCGATACTTGGCGCCGGCGACCATCGAGCTGAGGTCCAACGAGATGACGGTCTTGCCGCGCAAGGATTCCGGGACATCGCCGGCGATGATGCGCTGCGCCAGGCCCTCGACGATGGCGGTCTTGCCGACGCCGGGTTCGCCGATCAGGACCGGGTTGTTCTTGGTCCGCCGGCTCAGCACCTGCACGACGCGACGGATCTCCGAGTCGCGGCCGATCACCGGGTCGAGCTTGCCCTCGCGGGCCGCCGCGGTGAGGTCGGTCGAGTACTTCTCGAGGGCCTGATAGCTCGATTCGGGGTCTTCGGAGGTGACCCGGGCGGTACCACGCACGGCCACGAAGGCCTCCCGCAGCGCCTGCGGGGTCGCGCCGAGGTTGTGCAGCAGCTTGGCGACGTCGGAGTCACCGGTCGCGAGGCCGACAACGAGGTGCTCGGTCGAGACGTATTCGTCGCTGAGCTCGGTCGCCAGCTGCTGGGCGGCGCCGACCGCGGCGATCGACTCGCGCGACAGGCTCGGCTGGGCACTGCTGCTGGATACGGTCGGGGCTCGGTCCACGAGCGTCTGCGCCTGGCTGCGCACCGCCGACGGATCGACGCCGACCGCCTTGAGCAGCGGTGTCGCGATCCCGTCGGACTGGTCGAGCAGGGCGACGAGGAGGTGGGCCGGGCGCACGTCGGGATTTCCGGCAGCGGCTGCCGCGGACACCGCAGCGCTGAGCGCCTGTCGGGTCTTGGTGGTCGGGGTGAAGCTGTCCACGTCAGGTGCACCTTTCTGGTTGTTCTCACGTCTGTTCATTCTTAAGTCTCCAAGGCTCAAGTATGGCCTCTCGGCGGGTACAACCTCAACGTACTTGAGTCTATTCCACTCAAGTTTCAGCAGAGATTCGCCTCTCACCTCCGCCCCACCATCCGTCGAACGGCCGACGCCGGGTGCACGAGCCGTCCCATGTGCAGGCTGAGCGCGACGCCACGACAATAATTGCGATGGCATCGCGCTCAGCCCGTAGATAGGACGGTATGAGCGAGTGGTGGCCAGGCCAGGGTGCGCGGTTCGTGATCACGCTCGCCACCGCGCCCCCGGCCGCGTCGGCGGCGCCGGTCACCGCGCGGTGAGCAGGCCCTGCATCTCGGTGATCTCGGCCTGCTGTGTCGTGACGATCGAGCGGGCCAACGCCACCGCCGCCTGCGACCGCCCCTGCGCGATCTCCTGTTGCGCCATCGTCACCGCACCCTGATGGTGCTCGATCATCTGCCTCAGGAACAGGTGACCGGCCGCCGCCCCGGACGCCGCGCGCAACGCCGCCATGTCCGCGGCCGACATCGTCCCGTGCCCGCCGGGCATACCCGGCATCTCCCCCGACATGTCCGGCATGGCGTGGCCGGACATGGCGTGACTCGGCATGGCGTGCCCGGACATGGCGTGACTCGGCATGGCGTGACTCGGCATGGCGGACATGTCGTGACTCGGCCTGGCGGACATCGGCGCCGACCCCCACTGGCTCAGCCACTGCTGCATCCGGGTGATCTCGGGCCGTTGCGCCGCGGCGATCCGCCGCGCCACCGCGACCACCCGAGTATCCACGCCCTGCTTCGCGAGCAGCACGTCGCACATCTCGATCGCCTGCTGATGGTGCGGGATCATGCCCTGGACGAAGGCCACGTCGGCGGCATTATGCGACCCGGCCGACGACGGCGCCGCGCTCGAGGTGGCCGCACTCGAGGCGATCGACGATCCGGCCGATTCCGATTCGGCACCGCCGCACCCGCCCAGCACGAGTATCCCGGCAGCCACCATGACCGCCATTCCCGCACGCTTTCCGTACCGCATCGACTTGTCCTCCGCACTCGTGTTCCGTCGCAGCCGCGTCGAGGATCGACACGGCGCCGACCCCCAGTGTGTCCGATGTTCCCGGGCAGCGGCCGACGATCACGTGACGAACCGATGACACCCCGGCCCCTCAGCTGCGCCGAGAGGTTCTACAGATGGTCGGCGAAGAACGGGATCACCGTCTTGAGTGCCTCTCCGGCACCGTTGGGCCGGTCGTAGAGGTCGTAGTGGGACACATCGGCCAGCTCGAGGAGCTGCTTGTCCTTCGACGCGGCCCGCTCGATGATCTCGTGGCCATCGCGGTAGGCACCGAAGGCGCCCTTCTTGTCACCGATCACCACCAGCAGCGGCTGCGTCAAGAGCTCGTCGGCGAGGTGGAAGGCGTCCCATCCCAGCGCGGCCGCACCGTGCGCGGACTCGAACAGGACGCAGCCGTTCGGCGACTCACCCCGACCGGTGCGGTAGTACTCGTAGGCCTCGACGACGTCGATGTCGCCGACGGCCGCGGCTGCCTCGGCCGAGTCGGGCAGCAGGCTGCCGACCACCGCGGCGCCCCCGCGTGCGGCAGCCGCGCGGTGTGCGGCACTGGTTTCCAGCGCCTGGATGACACCGTCGGCCGCGGCGTGGTTCTCCCGCAGCATGCGGCCGTAGTTGACGCCGGTGATCGAGACGACGGCCTGGAACCGCTTCTCCGTCATCGCCGCGTTGAGTGTGTAGCCACCGCCGCCGCAGATACCGAGGACCCCGATCCGCTCGGCGTCGACGTACGGCAGCGTCTCCAGGTAATCGACGACGCGGCGGAAGTCCTCGACGCGCTGGCCCGGATCCTCGACAAACCGGGGGGTACCGCCGCTGGCGCCCTGGAAGCTGGCGTCGAAGGCGATGGCCACATTGCCTGCCGCGGCGAGGGCGGTCGCATAGATGTTGCCCGATGTCTGCTCCTTGCAGCTGCCGATCGGGTGGGCGGTGACGATCGCGGGGTAGGTCGTGGTCTCGTCGAAGTCCGGCGGAAGATACAGATCGGCGGCGATCTCCCAATACATGTCCGGGTTCTGGAAGGTGACGTGCTTGATGTTCTCGGTGGCCATCGTTGGCTCCTCCTCGCGACTGGTTATGCTTCGCCAACCAGTCTCGGCGCCTGATGGCGGCCCCGACAGGACTGGATCGATCCTGGGAAAGATCCTTCCCAGGATCGTGACTTTGCCCGGTGATCTCGTCGCGGGCACCGCCCGCGCGCTACGGTAGGCCACCATGCCGCCCCGCGCCCGCCATCTCAGCGTCGTGCCCGATGTCTCGATGACCCATTCCGGCTACCTGCTGCGCATCTCCCTGCGCGAGATTGCCCCGGAGATCTGGCGGCGTTTCCGGGTCCCGGCCACGGTCACGCTCGACGAGTTGCACGAGATCGTGCAGGCGGTCATGGGCTGGGAGAACCGACACCTGCACGCGTGGACGGTCACCGTCGATGCCGCCGGCCGCCCGCTGATCAGCTACAAGCCCGAGTATGCCTTCGCCGACTGGGGCACCGACGAGCAGGAGCGCGACGAGCAGGGTGTCCCCATGACGGCCGTGCTGCGCACCGTCGGGGACAGCGTGCTCTATGTCTACGACTTCGGCGATCACTGGGAGCATGACCTCGTCATCGAGGAGGTCGTCGCCGACACCCACGAGGTCGCGTGCCTCGACGGCGCCCGCGCCTGCCCACCCGAGGACTGCGGCGGCCCCGGCGGATACGCCCAACTCCTCGCCGTGCGCGCCGACCCCGGCCACCCGGACCGTGACTGGCTGGGCGACGCCGCCGCGGCGTTCGAGCCCGAACACTTCGACGCCACCGAGGTCAATGACCGCATCGCCCTCGAACGCGCCGCCGCGTCCGTCTGGTCGGCGGCCGTCGGGGCGTCGGCACTGCTCGCCGAGCTCGACGGCCGCCTGCCGGTCCTGGCCGTCCCGGATCTCATCGCGGCCCTGCTGACCATCGATCTCGGCGCCGGGCCCGCCCCGGTCCCCGACGACGCCGCGACCCTGCTCGGGCCGCTGACCCGGGTGCTCGTGCTCGCCGCCGACGGCATCACCTTGACCACGGCCGGCTACTTCCCGCCTGCGGTGGTGCAAGCGCTCCCCGACTTTCTCGACCCGCACACCCGCGGTTTCCGCGAGGTCGACCATCATCGAATCCATGGCGTGCGCAACTTCCTCCGGGATACCGGCCTGGCCCGGGTGTATCGCGGCGAATTCGTCGCCACCAAGCTGGGCCGGAAATGCGCCGGAGATCCGCAGGTGTTGTGGCAGGCCATCGCCCGGCGCTTTCCGCTGGGCAAGGACACCGCCGAACGCGAGATGGGGACCATCGAGCTGGCCTTTGTCGCGGCGGGGGTGACCGATCGTTCCGCCGGAATCGGAAACGTGACCGGGCACCTCGGCTATGTCCTCACCGATCCACACGGCAGCCTCGCCACTCACCACACGCCGACCCGCTCCACCCTGGCGTTGGTCTTCGGTCTGCACCGCGCCATCAGGCTGCGGCCGGAGCCGCCGATCTCGGCACCGATGCGGGCGCTGGCACGGGCGATCCTGACCGAACACCCGTAGGCGCCGCCCCGATCAGCCCTCACCGCCCCGATCGGCGCACCCCGTCAGATCAGTCCCTCCGACAACCGGTTGGGCGTGCCGAAACGATGTGCGGTGATCGAGACGGCCTGCTCGTGCAGATGCGGGAGCATCTCGACGCGGCCGGCCGCGACCACTGCGCCCCCGTAGCAGGCGATGTCGGGTTTGCCGCCGGTCGCCGCGAACACCGCGGCCACCTGGTCGGGCCGGGATGCGCCGGCCACCACCCGGACCCGCGCGCTCGCGTCGGGACCACTGCGCCGGGCGAGCCGGCCCAGCTGCGCGGCCCAGGCCGCGTCGTCCTGGTAGCGGATCGGCACGCCGGCGGTCGTGAGGGCTTCGACGAGCGGCTCGGGCAGCGCGAGCGGCGTGCTCACCGTCGGGGTGGCGCCGGCCGCCAGGCCCGCGCCGATCGCCCGAATCGTCTGGTGCAGTGGCGCATCCGCGGCGACGCGGAGGAAAACCGGCACCGGCAGGTAGCGCAGCAGATTGCGCTCGACACCAAGCTGCGATGCGTCGCGCGCGACGCCGAACTCGTCGTCCCACGCGGCGGCGTCGGAACCCAGTGCCGCCGTGAGCCATTCGAGATCCGCACCGGCAACGCCGGCGGCCCGGGCCGCGACGAGCAGCGACGCAGCGGCCGGACGCGGAGCGCGACTCTCCCGCACCGGCGCGTCGGCCCAGTCCACCAGTCCGTGGAGGTAATTCGGTCCGCCGGCCTTGGTGCCCGCACCGATCGCCGACTTCTTCCAGCCACCGAAGGACTGCCGCCGCACGATCGCGCCGGTGATGCCGCGGTTGACGTAGAGATTGCCCGCCTCGATCCGGCGCAGCCAGAGTCCGATCTCCGCACGGTCCAGCGAGTGCAGTCCACTGGTGAGGCCGTAGTCGATCTCGTTGACGATGTCGATCGCCTCGTCGAGGGTCGCGGCGGTCATGATGCCGAGGATCGGGCCGAAATACTCGACCTTGTGGAACTCCGAGCCGCGCCGCACGCCGGTCCGAACGCCGGGGCTCCACAGGCGATGTCCGCCGTGGGCGTCCCGGGCGAGCGGGCTGTCGCTGGCAACGGGTTCGGGGGTGAGCAGCCATGTCTCGCCGGGGCCGAGCGTGGTCAGGCCGCGCAGCAGCTTGCCCGACGGTGCCGCGATGACCGGGCCCATCTGGGTGTCGAGGTGTTCGGGGGTGCCGACCTTGAGTGAGCGCACCGCGTCCAGCAACTGTCCGTTGAAGCGTTGGGAATCGGCCACCGATCCCACCAGGATCACCAGCGACGCCGCCGAACACTTTTGTCCCGCATGTCCGAACGCCGACAACGCGACGTCCTTGGCGGCGAGATCGAGATCGGCCGACGGGGTGACGATGATCGCGTTCTTGCCGCTCGTCTCGGCCAGCACCGGCAGATCGGTCCGAAGCTGCCGGAACGTGACCGCGGTGTCGTAGGCGCCGGTGAGAATGACGCGGTCCACGCGTGGATCGGAGACCAGCGCCGACCCCAGGACGTTGTCGGGGAACTGCACGAACTGCAGAACATCGCGGGGGACGCCCGCGGCCCACAGCGCCTCGACCATCACCGCCGCCGACCGCGACGACGCGGGGGCCGGCTTGATGATCACCGCACTGCCCGACGCGAGAGCCGAGAGCACGCCGCCGGCCGGGATGGCCACGGGGAAGTTCCACGGCGGGATCACGGCGATGAGCTTCTGCGGCTGCGGTCGTGCGCCGTCGACCTGGTCCAGGAGTTGGCCGAGCATGGCGTAGTAGTTGGCGAAGTCGATGGCCTCGGAGACCTCCGGGTCGCCCTGATCGAGGGTTTTCCCGCACTCGGATCCCATGACCTCCAACAGATCTGCGCGCCGTGCCGCGAGCTGCTCACCAGCCCGGCAGAGCACTGCTGCCCGGCCGTCGGCACCCAGTGCGGCCCAGTTGTCGGCGGCCGCGACACCACGCTCGATCACCCCGTCGAGCACCTGCGCGTCGTCGATCAGGGAGGACGCGACAAGGTCGACACCGAGCGTCGATGCCACCATCCGCTCAGCGATCGCGCGTCCCCAGGCCCGGTTGCCGGGCAGGTCGGGATCGGTGTCGGGGGTGTTGGTGAACTCGCCTGTCGCGCCGGCGGCCACCAGCGCGGCCACGCGCTCCTCGGTACCGGCGGCGTCGTCATGGGCGCGGTTCTGCTGCCGATTGGGCGGCGGCACCTGATACGACGCGACATCGCCGTCGCCGGTGATGGCCGCGAGTCCGCGCAGCGAGGCCAGGAACCGGTCCTTCTCCCGCTCGAACAGGCCGCGGTCATCGCTCAGCTCGAACACCGCCGACATGAAGTTCTCGTGGCTCGCGCCTTCTTCCAGACGCCGGATCAGGTAGCTGATCGCCACGTCGAACTCCTGTGGATGGACCACCGGGGTGTACAGCAGCAGCGAACCGACCTCCCGCTTGACCACCTCTGCCTGCGCGGTGGCCATGCCGAGCAGCATCTCGACGTCGAGTCCGGCATCGGCACCCCGCCGCCGGGCAAGGAGCCACGCGAGCGCGATGTCGAAGAGGTTGTGCCCGGCGACGCCGATGCGCACGTTCGCCACGTGCTCGGCGGTCAGCGCGTAGTCCAGGACCGCCTTGTAGCTCGTGTCGGAATCCTGCTTGCTGCCCCAGGTGGCCACCGGCCAGCCGTGAATCGCGGCGTCGACGCGCTCCATCGGGAGATTGGCGCCCTTGACCACGCGCACCTTGACCGGGGCACCGCCCTGCGCCACCCGCTGTGCCGCCCACTCCTGCAACCGCATCATCGCGCCCAGCGCGTCGGGCAGGTAGGCCTGCAACACGATGCCGGCCGAAAGGTTCGTGAACTCGGGCCGGGCGAGGAGGCTCATGAACACGGCCAGGGTCAGGTCGAGGTCCTTGTACTCCTCCATGTCGAGGTTGATGAACTTCGCCGGGCTGGCCGCGGCCCGCCGAAACAGCGGGGTCAGTTGGTCGACGATGTGCCCGACGGCCTCGTCGAACGCCCAATGATTGTGGGGCGCAACGGTGGCCGACACCTTGATGGAGACATAATCGACGTCGGGGCGGGCCAGCAGCTGGTGGGTGCCGGCCAGCCGGCGCTGCGCCTCGTGCTCGCCGAGGATCGCCTCACCGAGCAGGTTCACGTTGAGCCGCACGCCGTCGGTCTTGATCTTGGCGATCGCAGGCCCGAGCTTGGCGTCGGTCGCGTCGATGATGAGGTGACTCACCATCTCCCGCAGTACCTTTCGGGCCGTCGGCACCACGACGCCGGGGAGCGGCCGGGCCATCACGGCGCCGAGGGAGATCGCGCCCCGCAGGGGTGCGGGCAGGAACTTCGGGGTCAGCGGGGTGAGGTCGCGGAGCTTCGTGGCGGCGGCGCGCCGATCCTCGGGGCGCACCACGCCGTCGACAAAGCCGACAGTGAAATCGAGTCCGTTCGGATCGCTCAGCACGCCGGTCAGCCGCGCCGCCGCGGCATCGACAGGGAGCTCATCGGCTTCACGCAGCCAGCGCTGGACGAGGGCGATCGCCTCGTCGGCCAGGTCTTGCGGGCGAACCTTCGTCGCATCGGTCACGGGTCTTCCTTCCGTCGTCCCCAGTGTGCGACGTTGCGCACCGGAATGAGTGGTTGAGGCAATGGTCGCCCGCCGAGACGTTGAAGTACAGCGCGATTATCTGTCGATTATGATTAAGCAAATCCGATCGATCGTCACACCGGACGACGAGGCCGTGGAGGGCGCCCGTGCTCGAAGTCAAACGCCTGCGCCTGCTCAACGAACTCGCCTCCCGCGGCACCCTGGTCGCGGTGGCCGAGGCACTCAACTACAGTCCGTCCGCGGTCTCCCAGCAACTGGCGATCCTCGAACGCGAGGTGGGGGTCCCGCTCTTCCGGCGGAGCGGCAGGAATCTCGAATTGACCTCCACCGCAAAATTTTTGGCCGCCGAGGTGGAGCATCTGCTCAACCACATCGAGCGGATCGAGTCCGCGATGCGGGCCAGCCAGGGCGAGATCCGGGGCGCCGTGCGCGTCGCGGCCTTCCAGACGGCGATGCTGGCGATCCTGCCGCAGGCCCTGGGCCGCCTGCGCGCCGACTACCCCGATCTCCGCGTCGACGTCGTGCAGCACGAACCCGAGGCCGCACTCTACGAGACGTCGGTGCGGGGCTTCGACCTCGTCATCGCCGAGCAATATCCGGGTCACGCGGCCGGACATTTCGACGGCCTCGACCGCCGGCCGCTGACCCAGGATCCGATCCAGCTCGCGCTCCCCGAGATCGCGGGCGACGCCGAGTTCGACGGGGTCACCTCGCTGGCCGCCGCGGGCGGACTGCCGTGGGTGATGGAACCCAAACCCGCGGCGTCGCGGCACTGGGCCGAACAGCTCTGTCGGAGCGCCGGATTCGAACCCGACATCCGCTTCGAGACCGCCGACCTCCAGGCCCACGTCCGGCTCGTCGAATCCGGGAATGCCGTGGCCCTGCTGCCCGGCCTCGTGCACGTGGGCCGACGCCCGCGCCTGCGCCTGCTCGATCTCCCCGGCCGGCCCCGGCGGACCGTGTTCACCGCCGCCCGTGCCGCCAGCGACGCCAACCCGGCGATCTCGGTCCTGCGGACGGTGCTCGCGGAGGAAGCCGGGGCGCTCGGGGCGGCGGTCCGTCCGTGAGCGCCTGACACTCGGGTATTGTTCGCACCGATTGCCATGATTGTCGTCTTTCCGATCGCCCTCGCCCTCATCACCTTCTGGGTGCATCGCCGACTGGTGCGCGCCACCCGGTTGCCCGCTCCGTGGTCGCGCGTCGTGGATGCCGGGCTGATCGTGCTGTGGGGGCTCGCGAGTCTGGGCATTGCCACCGGCCGCGAGCTCGACCCCGCATTCTTTCGCGCCCCCGCGTGGCTGGGTCTGACCTGGTTGGCCACGGTCCTGTATCTCGTGCTGGGGCTGAGCGTGGTGGCGGTGCTGTCGCTGATCGCCCGGGTCGTCGGCCGCCGGAGTCTTCGGGTCCTGCGTGCGGCCACCGGAGTCGTCGCGGTCACCGCGGTCGCGGTGACGGCGTACGGGGTCGTCGAAGCCCATCAGCCCCAGGTGACCCATACCCGCATCGACCTCGCCACCCTGCCGGCCGCCTTCGACGGTCTGCGGGTCGCGCTGATCACCGACCTGCACGTGGGTCCTGCCCGCGGCCGCGACTTCACCGCCGACGTGGTTGATCGCGTCAACGCCGAACACCCCGATCTCGTCGCGATCGGCGGCGATCTCACCGACGGCACCGTCGCCAAGGTCGCCGACACTCTCGAACCGTTGACCCGATTGCGTGCTCCGCTAGGGGTTTTCGGTGTCAGCGGCAACCACGAGTACTACTCCGACGACGGCGGCAAATGGCTGGACGCGTGGGAGCGGATGGGCGTGCACACCCTGCGCAATCAGCGCGTCGAGATCACCCGTGACGGGGCCCGAATCGATGTTGCCGGCATCTCCGACGCCACCGCGCCGGCACCTTACGAACCCGACCTCGACGCCGTGGGGCAGGCGCGAGGCTTCACTCTCCTGCTCGCCCACCAACCGCGCCAGGCCACCGCGGCCGCCGAGCACGGAGTGGATCTCCAACTGTCCGGGCACACGCACGGCGGCCAGTTGTGGCCGATCCGCTATCTCGTTCCGCTGCAACAGCCTTCGGTGCAGGGCACGGATCGGGTCGGGAACACGACGCTCTACACCTCGCGCGGCGCCGGCGCGTGGGGTCCACCGGTGCGTGTGGGCGCGACACCCGAGATCGCCATCCTGGAATTGCGCCGCGCGCCACCGTGAGAATCGGCAGATGCTGCTACAGATGACACCGGAGCGGTGTGTCGAGACGATTATTGTCGTGACGCTCCGCTCCGGTGTCACCTGTAGCGGTATCAGCCCGCGGTCGGCAGCTTCCGGAGGTGCTCGCGGCGCCGGATGATCGCCAGCACACTCGCCTGCGCCTCGTCCCACTGGTAGACGACCCGCCGATAGCCGAATCGGAGGGTGAGGTAACCGAGCCGCGCGGCTTCCTCGTCGCGGCGCCGATCCATCTCACGTTGCTCAGGTGATTTGTCGTGGAACTCCACGCTGTCGATCTCGATGATGAGTCGCTCACCGACGAGGAAGTCGACCCGACCGACACCGGCGATGGTGACCTGCGAGCGCACGGTGATCCCCAACCCGGTCAGACGCACCCGGACCATCGTCTCCGTGCCGGAATCGGCGCAGGCGTCGCATCGTTCGAGCAGCCGCCGGACTCGTCGCGGCGCGGACGAGAAGAGGGCCACGAGATCGGACATCTCGAGAAGTCCCTGGTTGAGGATCGAATCGCAGACCACGACGATACCCTCGTCGTCCAGGCACCGGAGCGCGTGCCGCAACGCGGTGGGGATGTCGTCGACCGCGGTGACCTCGGGTCCCGGGCGACCGTACTGCCCGCAGAATCGCTTCGCCCGGGCCCTGCGATGCGCGCTCTGCCGGGCCCGGACGTGGACTCGGCGATCACCGGGGACGTCAAGCGCGGCGACGCGAACGTGCGGCGGCACCCAGACACCGTGCATCCGCAGCGCGGTCACGCAACTACAGACGCCGTCGGCGCGGAGCCTCGACCACCGCCGGGTCGGCCTGTCGGGTCGCGTACCAGTTGCGCCGCAATGCCACCAGATCACCGGCGGCGACCAGCCGCCGCACGTCGGCCTGCGAGTATCCCTGTGCCACCAGGCGCGGCCAGGAGATGGTGCCCCGCCACAGGTCGGGTTCGCGAAGACTCATGCCGATCAGTCTCGCCCGCGGAAACCACGCGACCCGCCGTCATCCGGTTCGTCGGGCCACCTGCTGTGGATGGAGCACCAACTGTGGAGACCTGGCACACCCTGAGACGGCCTGCATCATCAGACGGTCTGCGCCAGCTTCCCGAAGGCACTGCGGTGAAAGATCAGCGGATTGCCGGTCTCGGGGTGATCGACTCCGTGCAGTTCGAGCAGGATGATGAGATGGTCGCCTGCCTCGACCTCGCGGTAGATGGTGCAATCGAAATGCGCCAGGCCCTCGTCGAGGGTCACCGCACCCTCGTCGGAGGCCTTGAGGGCGATCCCGGTGAACCGCTGATCCACCGGTCCGGCGAGCTGCCGGCACACCACGTCCTGGTGGTCGGCGAGCACGGTGACACCGAGATGCGGTGAGCGGCGCAGATCCGGCCACGTCGTCGACGAGGTCGCGATCGAGACCGAGACGAGCGGCGGATCCAGGCTCACCGACGTGAACGAGCTCGCGGCCAGCCCGATCGGCGCCCCGCCGACCTCGGCGGCCACGGCCACCACGCCGGTCGGGAAAATCCCGAATGCGGTGCGCAGCCGGACCGGGTCGAGGTCCTGGCTGGTGCGGAAGGTCACGACGCCGACGCCTTGCGGGCGGGTGCGGCACCCCCGAACGGCACGGACGTTCTGTTGTGCTGGGGTGGCGCCGGGTGCTCCCAGAGTCCGCGCCGGGTCAGTTCCGGCAGCACGCCCTCACCGAACCAGTACGCCTCCTCCAGATGCGGATAGCCCGAGAGCACGAACTCGTCGATGCCGACGGCGTGATAGGCCTCGATGAGATCGGCGATCTCGCTGTGCGATCCCACCATCGCGGTGCCCGCGCCGCCGCGCACGAGGCCGACGCCTGCCCACAGGTTCGGGTAGATCTCGAGGTCGTCCTTGGTGCCTCGATTCAGCGCAAGCATCCGCTTCTGCCCCTCCGACGCCGACCGTTTGAGCCCGTTCTGGATGCGCGCGATGTCCTCGTCGGCGATTCCCGCGAGCAGCCGGTCGGCCTCGGCCCACGCGGCCTCGGCGGTGTCTCGGGCGATGGTGTGCAAGCGGATGCCGTAGGTCAGCTCCCGGCCGTGATCGGCGGCGGCGCGACGGACCCGCTCGATCTTCTCGGCCACGGCCTCGGGCGGTTCCCCCCAGGTCAGGTAGACGTCGGCGTGCTTGGCGGCCACGGCGATCCCCGCCGCCGACGATCCACCGAAGTAGATCTCCGGAATCGGGTCGGGGATCTGTGCCAGCGTCGCGTTCTGGACCGACAGGTACCGGCCGGCGACGTCGACCGTCTCCCCCGACCACAGGCGCCGCACGATCTCCAGGAACTCGTCGGCACGGGCGTACCGTTCCTCCTTGGTCAGGAAGTCGCCGTACATCTTCTGCTCGGCATCCTCGCCGCCGGTGACGACGTTGAGCAGCAACCGGCCACCCGAGAGGTTCTGGAAGGTGCCGGCCATCTGCGCGGCCAGGAACGGCGCGATCACGCCGGGCCGGAAGGCCACCAGGAACTTCAACCGCTCCGAGAGGGCATTGATCATCGCGGTCGTCAGCCACGCGTCCTCACACCACGCACCGGTCGGCGTCAGCGCCGCCTCGAAGCCCAGTTGTTCGGCGCTGCGGGCGATCTGCCCGAGATAGGGTACCGTTGCCGGCCGCGACGACGGTTCGGCATGCACGCCGTGCCCACCACCTACCACGTAGCGGCTGTCACCACCATTGGTCGGAAGAAACCAGTGAAACTTCACTCGTGCTCAACCCTCTCCGTCGACACTGGGCACAACCACTCGATTGGACCGGATTCTGCACGCGCGACCAAGGGTTTTCCGCGCGCTGATCCGATGGGCTTGCCCATTGCACCTGGCATGCCCTACACGTCGTCGACCGAGATCAGCTCGTGCAGGAACTCCATCTTCTGCAGCACCTTCTCCGGCAGGACGAACGGGTACAGGTCGGCATGTCCCATCGACCGGTTGATCTGGTTGAGCGCCCACGTCAGGGGCAGCCACCATTCGATGATCCGCTCGAACCCGATCTGCCCGGGCAGGTCGGCGTCGAGCGTCGCACCGGCCGGGGCGAGCGCGAAAGCCGCTGCGGTATCGAGGGTGTCGCGAATATGCAGGTAGTGCGCGAAGGTCTCGGCCCAGTCCTCGGCCGGGTGCATCGTCGCGTACGACGAGACATAGTCGTCCGCCCAGTTCTCCGGCGGGCCGTCCCCGTAGTGGCGGTCCAGCGCCGCCTGGTAGTCGGTGTCGGGATCGCCGAACAGCTCTTCGTAGCGGGCCCGATTCGGTCCGTCGCCGACGAGCACCATCTGGTAGAAATGCCCGATCTCGTGCCGGAAGTGTCCGATCAGCGTGCGGTAGGGCTCGTCCATCGACACCCGCAACTGTTCCCGGTGCACATCGTCGCCCTCGGCGAGATCGAGGGTGATCACCCCGTTGGCATGCCCGGTGATCACCGATTCGTTGGCACTGGAGAGCAGATCGAAGGCCAGACCGTTGGCGGGGTCGGTGTCCTTGCCGTAGATCGGCAACCCCAATTCGTCGAGTTCGAGGATGACGCGCCGCTTGGCGAGCTCGGATTCCGCGAAGGACTCCATCGCCGGGTCGCCGTCCGCGGGCCGGGTCCGCGTCAACCGGCACGACTCACAGAGCGCAGGCAGTCCCGCACCGATCTCGACGAGCCAGTTGCACGCCGCCACGAGGGTATTGGCGCACCGGCCGAGCGTAACCTCGTCGACGACGGTCTGCTCGTCGTCGTCGAGGACCTGCAACGTCCGGCTCTTCAGATGAAAACCCAACGCGCTGTTGCAGTGCAGACACAACGAATTCTCGAATGTCAGCTGCTGCCCACAGGTGCGGCAATGGAAATCGCGCACGCCGAAACCTCCTCCATCACTTCGGGCACGGCGGCGAGAACCCCCGTGCGGGTACCTTCATGGGCCGACCCCGACCGCGGCGGGCCGGGTCGGGTCGTTCGACCACTGCGACCAGGACCCCGGGTAGAGCACCCCGGAATATCCCGCGAGCTCCAGCGCGACGAGCTGATGCGCCGCGTTCACACCGGACCCGCAGTAGACGACAACGGGTTGCGCACCGTTCACGACGGCCGCGAACCGTGCACGGAGCCCGGCGACGGGCAGAAACCGGCCGTCGGCGTCGATATTCGCCGCCGTCGGCATGCTGACCGCACCGGGAATGTGCCCGGCCCGCGGATCGACGGGTTCGACCTCACCGCGGTAGCGTTCGGCCGCACGCGCGTCGAGCAGCAGCCCGGCGGCCGCACCGCGGGAGATCTCGGCGACGTCGTCGGCCGAGACGGTCGGCAGCATTCCCGGCCGCAGCGTGACCGATCCGGGACGGGGCCTCGTGTCACCGGCCGAGACCCGCCGACCCGCCGACCGCCACGCGCCGACACCGCCGTCGAGCAGCCGGATATCGGTCAATCCGGCCCAGCGCAGCACCCACCATGCGCGGGCGGCCGCCAGATTGCCGATGTCGTCGTAGACCACCACGGGCGAGTCGTCGTCGATACCCCAGCGCCGCGCCGCGGCCTGGAGCCGATCGAGGCTCGGCAGTGGATGGCGGCCGGCACTCGGCGACGGCGGGTCGGCGAGGTCGGCGTCGAGATCGGCGAAAACCGCGCCGGGAATGTGACCGGCGCGGTAATCGCTTGCACCTGCGTCACTTCCGAGCTGCCAGCGGACATCGAGGAGGACCGGCGGACGCTCCGAGAGCATCGCCTCGGTCAACGCGTCGACGGTGATGAGCACGCCTGTCACCCTACCCGCCGGGCCGGTCGCCCACGGGTGCTCCGTCGAAGACCGCCCGGCCCAGGGAGACCGGCCTACGCGTCCGGGAGGCGCGGCGCGGCACGGTGATACCGAACCGGCGTCGCCGACAAGCGGATCGGGTTGGCGACGGTATCGGCGGCGCCCGGAATGCGGGCGCGCAGGTCGAGGCCGATCGTGTCGGCGAAGGAGAAGGCGTCGGCGATCGAGTTGATCGGTCCCGCGGGGATCCCCGCGGCGGTCAAGGCGGCGTACCAATGATCGGCGTCGCGGGTCACCAGGATGTCGGTGAGCGCGGCGACGAGCGAATCCCGGTGCGCGACGCGAGAGGTGTTGGTGGCGAACCGATCATCGGTGGCCAGTGCCGGCCGGCCGAGTACCTGGGCCAGCCGCGCGAACTGCGCGTCGTTGCCGACGGCGATCACCAGCGGCCGGGTCGCGGTCGAGAACACCTGGTAGGGCGCAATACTCGGATGCCGATTGCCCATCGCCGTGGGCACCACGCCCGCACCCAGGTAGCCGGCCGCCTGATTCACCAACGACGACATCGCCACCGAGAACAGGTCCACGTCTACCCGCTGACCCACACCGGTGCCGTCGCGGTACCGCAGGGCGGCCAGAATCCCCAATGCCGCATGCAGACCCGTCAACACGTCGATGACGGCCACCCCGACCTTCACCGGCTCACCCGGCTCACCGTCGGCCGGGCCCGGACCGGTGATGCTCATCAACCCGCTCATGGCCTGCACGAGGAGGTCGTAGCCCGGCAACGCAGCACCGCCGCCGGACCCGAAACCCGTGATGGCGCAGTAGATCAGGCCGGGATTCCCGGCGCGCAGGTCGGCGTAGCCCAGCCCCAGTCGCGCCATGGTCCCGGCCGTGAAGTTCTCGATCACCACGTCGGCCGACGCCACGATCTCCCGCGCCCGGCGCCGGCCCTCGTCGTCGGCCAGATTCAGTGCCACCGACCGCTTGTTGCGGTTCACCGACCCGAAATACGTGGGCGTACCGGCGGAATCGAAGGGCGGACCCCACGCCCGCGTGTCGTCACCGCTGCCCGGTCGTTCGATCTTGATGACCTCGGCACCGAGATCGGCGAGCATCATCGTCGCATACGGCCCGGCCAGCACCCGGCTGAAGTCGGCGACCACGACTCCCGACAGCGCCCCCGGCCCGGCCGCCGTCACGCCCGCACCCGACCTTCGGCGCGCACGGTGCGGTCGTAGGCCTCATTGAACGCACGGAGCTCACGAAGCAGTGCCTCGGGGGTACCCGGCGCGAGATCGTCGAACACGGCCTGCAGGCGCCGCGCCCGCAGCATCCCGTCGTGGATGAAGGCCTCGCGCCCGGCCGTCGACGGCCGGATGGCCCGTGGCAGCGAGCCCGCGACCTCGAAGCGTTCGAGGTAGCCGTGTTTGATCGCGGCATTGACCTGGCGGTTCACCGTCGACTGTTCGAGCTCGAGCTCATCGGCCAGCTCCCGCAGCGTGCGGGCGCGACCGTCGGAGAGCACCAGGAGGATCGCGAATGCCGAGCCCTCCAGGATCGCGTCACCGTAGGTGCTCGTCTTGCGGCGGCCGAATCGACCGATCTCCTCCATCAGATCCCGGAACAGCGGCGAGGGCCACGGCGCGCAATCCTCGCACCCCGACGACCCATCACCGGTGACCTTGTTCACCCCGGAATCCTCCATGCGCCCGAATTCTGCCATTCATCCCGTTGGCGGTCACACCTCGACTTGCTTGTGTAGCGTACATATGTACTCTGCATAACGCCTGAGGAGGTGCTATGTCAGATCAGACCACCATGCCACGCGCGGCGACGAGCAACCCCGGCGCGATCGCCACGGTCGCCTCGCTGTGCCTGGGCGGCCTCGTCGTCTCACTGATGCAGACGCTGATCGTCCCGATCCAGCCCGAACTGCCGCAACTGCTCTCGACCACCGTGTCGAGCGCGTCCTGGGTTCTCACGGCGACGCTGCTCGCCGCCGCGGTCGCGATGCCCATCGCGGGGCGCCTGGGCGACATGATCGGCAAACAGCGCGTGCTCGTCGGCAGTGCCGTCCTGCTCGTGATCGGTTCGCTGGTCTGCGCGTTGAGTTCGACACTCATCCCGATGATCGCAGGTCGCGCGGTGCAAGGTCTCGCGATGGGATTCATCCCCGTCGGCATCAGTCTGATGCGCGAGGTCACCCCGCCCACGATGACGTCGATGGCGATCGCCGCGATGAGCGCGACACTCGGTGTCGGCGGCTCGATCGGTCTGCCGCTGTCGGCGTGGATCGCACAGTCGTGGAACTGGCACGGCCTGTTCTGGACGTCGACCGTCCTCGCCGCCGTGGTGCTGGCGCTGGTCGTCGTCGTGGTGCCGCACGTCGCCGATGCCACCGGCGGCCGCCTGGACGTCCCCGGTGCCATCGGTCTCGCGGTCGGGCTGTCGGCCGTGCTGATCGCGGTGTCGAAGGGCAATGACTGGGGCTGGACCTCGGGCACCACGCTGGGCCTGCTCCTCGGCGGTCTCGTCGTCCTGATCGGTTGGGGCTACTACCAGTTGCGCGCCGCAGCGCCCCTCGTCGATCTGCGCACGACCGCCCGGCCCGCCGTGCTGCTCACCAACATCGCCGCGATCGCGATCGGCTTCGGCATGATGGCCCAGATGGTGGTCATCCCGACGCTGCTCGAGATGAGTGTCCAGACCGGCGTCGGACTGGGCCAGTCGATCCTGCGGGCGGGCCTGTGGATGGCCCCGAGCGGCCTGGTGATGATGGTGTTCGCGCCGGTATCGGGTCTGCTGATCAATAAGATCGGCGCCAAGTTCACCCTCGCGATCGGTGCGAGCGTCCTCGGCGGCGGCTATCTCGTCGCACTGTTCCTGATGAATTCGCCCTGGCAGTTGATGCTCTCCTCGATGATCGCGGCGGCCGGCGTGGGCATCGGCTACGCGGCGATGCCGTCGCTGATCCTGGGGTCGGTGCCAATGACCGAGGCCGCCTCCGCGGTCGGCGTCAACGGCCTGATGCGATCGGTCGGCACCACCGTGTCGTCGGCGGTCATGGCGGTCCTGCTGACCACCGCGGGCACCGAGATCGCGGGCCTGACCATCCCGTCGCTGACCTCGTTCCGGCTGTGCTTCATCGTCGGCGCGGCCGCGGCGTTCATCGGGGTCGCACTGACGCTGGTGATCCCCACGCGGGGGCCGCAACCGACCCCGCAGCCGATCACGATCGCCGACGACGAGGCACCCACCACGGCGCGGTAACCCGCGGGGCCGGCGAGCTCAGTCCCACAAACCCCCTGTTTCAGTCCCAGAACCCCTGCCGCTCGAGCTGGGTCACCGCCTGGTGCCCGCCACGCAGGAAGTGTCCTTCGACGAGGGTGCGCGCGATGCCTCCCGACCGTGCGGCCAGGGCGCCGAGGATCTCACGATGGTCCCGCAATGCCCACTCGGTGACCTCGGGATGCTCGTGGTAGAAGCCGCCGGGGATCGAATTGCTCAGCAGCCGCAACTGGCTGATCAGCCGCCGCGATCCCGCGGCCACGTTGATGACCCGGTGAAACCGGACATTGAGATCGTCCGCGGTGACGTCGGGATCGCCCTCCTCCATCCGCCGCGCGAGATCGGCCATGCGCTCCAGCGCCGCGTCGTCGAGGCGGACGGCCGCCCGCTCCGCAGCGATCCCCGAGATCACCCCGAGCATCCAGTAGTGGTCGATGATGTCCTCGCGGGACAGATGGGCGACGAAGGCCCCCCGGCGCGGGATGTTCTCGACGATCCCCTCGCTCGCCAGTGCGATCAGCGCCTCCCGGACCGGCAGCTTGCTGATGCCGAGCCACTCGGCGATGGCGTCCTGGTCGATCTTCGCGCCCGGCCGCAGCTCGCCGCCGAAGATCCGCCGGCGCAGCTCGGCGGCCGCCGCCTGCTTGAGCCCCGCCGACGATGCATCGGATGCACCCATCTCGTCTCCTCCCGGTGACCTCTCCTCTGATCGAAGATCTGATTATATCCTTGCACCAGCCAGCATATGACCTGGCACTTTATTGAACTTCTTGAGCGAAATCGTTCAATGTTGATAATATCTGGGTCATGCCCCCGGTTTCCCCCGCCGTCAGCGACGACGACTTCGCGCAGATCCGATCCCTGGTCCACGACTTCATCCGCACTGCGGTCGTCCCGCGGGAGAACGAGATTCTCGCCACCGACGAGATACCCACCGACCTCCGCGCGGCTGCGGCCGAGATGGGCCTGTTCGGCTACGCGATCCCACAGGAATGGGGTGGCCTCGGCCTTGACCTGACCCAGGACGTCGAGCTCGCGATGGAGTTCGGTTACACGAGCCTCGCGGTGCGGTCGATGTTCGGGACCAACAACGGCATCGCCGGGCAGGTGCTCGTCAACTTCGGCACCGACGCCCAGAAGCAGGCGTGGCTTGAGCGCATCGCGAGCGGTGAGGTGGTGGCCTCCTTCGCTCTGACCGAGCCCGGCGCCGGCTCCAACCCGGCCGGCCTGCGGACCACGGCCGTCCGCGACGGCGACGAGTGGGTGATCGACGGCCAGAAGCGCTTCATCACCAATGCGCCGATCGCCGACCTGTTCCTCGTCTTCGCGCGCACCCGGCCCGCCGATGAATCCGGCACCGGTATCGCGGTGTTCCTCGTCCCCGCGAACACGCCCGGCCTGCAGGTGGGCGTCAAAGACAAGAAGATGGGCCAGGAGGGCGCGTGGACCGCCGACGTCACCTTCGACGGGGTCCGGGTCGGTGCCGACGCCCTGGTCGGCGGCGACACCGACGCCGGCTACCGGGCCGCGATGACGTCACTGGCGCGCGGCCGCATCCACATCGCGGCGCTGTCGGTCGGCACCGCACAACGCGCCCTGGACGAGTCGGTGGCCTACGCCGCCGGCGCCACCCAGGGCGGAAAGCCCATCGGCACGTTCCAACTCGTGCAGGCAATGCTCGCCGACCAGCAGACCGGCGTGCTCGCCGGGCGGGCGTTGGTACGCGACGCGGCCCGCAAGTACGTCAGCGGCGAGGACCGCCGGATCGCCCCGTCGGCGGCCAAACTGTTCTGCACCGAAATGGTCGGCACGGTCGCCGATCTCGCGGTCCAGATCCACGGCGGCACCGGATACATGCGGGAGGTACCGGTCGAGCGCATCTACCGCGACGTGCGCCTGCTCCGCCTCTACGAGGGCACCAGCGAGATCCAGCGACTCATCATCGGCGGCAACCTCATGCGCGCCGCACGCCGTTAGACAGCCGTCAGTTCGTCTTCGCCCACCCGCCCCATTTCCCCACCCGACAACAGATCAGGACCTCAACCATGCCCGGGCCACTTCTCGCCGACAAGACCGCCGTGATCACCGGCGCCGCACAGGGAATCGGCTATGCCATCGCCCAGCGCTTTATCGATGAGGGCGCCCGCGTCGTCGTCGGTGACATCAACGCCGAGGCGGCCGCGGTGGCCGCCGCGGAGCTGGGCGGCCCCGGCGTCGCCGTCGGCGTCGGCTGCGATGTCACCGTCGCCGCCGACGTCGACGCGCTGCTGGCCACCGCCGCAGAACATTTCGGCCCCGTCGACGTCTTCGTGAACAACGCAGGCATCACCCGTGACGCGACGATGCGCACGATGACCGAGGAACAGTTCGACCAGGTCATCAACGTCCATCTCAAGGGCACGTGGAATGGCATCCGGAAGGCCGCGGCGATCATGCGGGAACGCAAGACCGGCACCATCGTCAACCTCTCGTCGCTGTCGGGCAAGATCGGACTGGTCGGGCAGACCAACTACTCCGCGGCCAAGGCGGGCGTCGTCGGCATGACCAAGGCCGCGGCCAAAGAGGTCGCCCACCACGGCATCCGGATCAACGCGATCCAGCCGGGACTGATCCGCTCGGCGATGACCGAGGCCATGCCGCAGAAGGCCTGGGACCAGAAGATGGCCGAGATCCCGCTGGGACGCGCCGGCGAGGTCGGCGAGATCGCCTCGGTCGCACTGTTTCTGGCGTCGGATCTGTCGTCGTACATGACGGGCACGGTCCTCGAGGTCACCGGCGGACGGTTCATGTGATGAGCAGGCTCCTGCGCCGCGCCGCGATCGTGGCCCCGGTCCGCACCGCCGTCGGCACGTTCGGGGGTGCCCTGCGCGAGGTCGCCGTGGAAGATCTCGGTGCCGCGGTGACCACGGCCGTCGTCGACCGGTCCGGCATCGATCCCGAACGCATCGACGACGTCGTCTTCGCCCAGTCCTACGCCAACTCCGAGGTCCCGTGCACCGGACGGTGGATCGCCCTGCACGCAGGCCTGCCGATCTCGGTGGCGGGCATGCAGCTCGACCGCCGCTGCGGCGGCGGACTGCAGGCGCTGGCCACGGCCGCGATGATGGTGCAGACCGGAGCGGCCGACGCCGTGCTGGCCGGCGGGGTCGAGTCGATGAGCCGCATCGAGTACTACTCCACCACCAACCGGTGGGGCGCACGCGCAGGCAATGTCACGATGTACGACCGCCTGGACCGCGGACGGGAACGCTCCCAACCGGTCTGGCGGTTCGGTGCGATCTCCGGGATGATCGAGACCGCCGAGAACCTCGCCACCGACCACGCCATCACCCGCGAAGCCGCCGACGCCTACGCCGCGCGCAGCCACCAGCGCGCGGCCGCGGCGGCCGACGCGGGACGCTTCGCCGACGAGATCGTCAGCATCGCGGTGCCACAGCGGAAGAAGGATCCGATCACCTTCGCCCACGACGAGGGAATACGACCGAATTCGACGCCCGAGATCCTGGCGCGGCTGCGCCCGATCCGGCCCGGCGGCGTGGTCACCGCGGGCAACGCAAGCCAGCAGAACGACGCGGCCGCGGCCTGTCTGGTGGTCGCCGAGGATGCGCTCGCCGAACTCGGTCTCGAGCCCATCGGCTATCTCACCGACTGGGCCGCGGCCGGGTGTGAGCCGTCCCGGATGGGTATCGGCCCGGTGAACGCGGTGAACAAGCTCGCCGCCCGAGCCGGATTCGATTCCGCGACAGAACTTCTCGACAAGACCGAGCTCGTCGAACTCAACGAGGCATTCGCCGTACAGGTCTTGGCGGTGCTCGCCGGCTGGGGCTGGGCAGATCACGACCGACTCAACGTGAACGGTTCGGGAATCTCGCTGGGGCATCCCATCGGCGCCACCGGGGTGCGCATGACCACCACGCTGCTGCACGAGCTGACCCGGCGGGGCGGCGGCAGCGGCATCGTGACGATGTGCATCGGCGGCGGCCAGGGACTCGCGGCGCGATTCGAGGTCGCCTGATGAGCCGGCCCCTCGACGGTGTCCGCGTGATCGAGGTGTCGAGCTTTGTCGCCTCGCCGCTGTGCGGATTGACCCTCGCGCAGCTCGGTGCCGACGTGGTCCGCGTCGATCCCGTCGGCGGCGCCGCCGACGTCGGCCGCTGGCCGCTCACCGACGACGGCACCACCTCGATCTACTGGACCGGGCTGAACAAGGGCAAGACGTCGGTGACCGCCGACCTGCGCAGTCCCGAGGGGCAGCGGACCGTCCAGCGCCTGGTCACCGAATCCGGGCCCGGCGGCGGCATCCTCGTCACCAACGCGGGCGGCCGGGACTGGATGAGCCACGACACCCTCGCGGCGCTCCGCGCCGATGTGATCACCCTTGAGCTGCTCGGCAACGCCGACGGCTCCCCCGCCGTCGACTACACCGTCAACGCCGGCCTCGGCTTCCCGCTGATCACCGGCCCGCTCGACCATGACGGCCCGGTCAATCACGTGCTGCCGGCCTGGGATGTGATCTGCGGACTCTACGCGGCACTCGCCATCACCGCGGCCGTGCGGCGCCGCGAGCACAGCGGGGCCGGCGCGCGCATCCGGCTGCCGCTGTCCGACACGGCACTCGCGATCTCGTCGATCCTGGGCTATCTCACCGAACCCCAGGTGAACTCAGCCTCGCGGCCGGCCACGGGCAACGACGTCTACGGCACCTACGGCACCGACGTACAGACCGCCGACGGGGCCCGGTTCATGCTGGTGGCGCTGACGAGACGACATTTCACCGATCTCGTCGCGCTGACCGGCACGGCCGGCGCCGTGGCCGCGCTGGAGACCGCACTCGACGCGGACTTCGGTACCGAAGCCGATCGCTTCACGCACCGAGACATCCTGAATCCGTTGTTCGGCAAGTGGTTCGCGGCACACACGGCCGACGAGGCGGAGGCCGCGCTGGCCGCGTCGTCGGTGCTGGCGCAGCGGTACCGGAGCTTCGACGAGGTCGTCGCGGCCGGGGTGCTCGCCGAGAATCCGCTGTTTGCCGAACTCGATCAGCCCGGCATCGGACGTTATCTCGCGGCGGGTCTCCCGGCCGCCTTCGACGGCGAGCACTACCGCACCGGAGCTGCGGTAGCGAAACCGGGCTGAGTGCGCGGCGCGGGGCGCGCCGCCCTACAGCACACCGCCCTACAGCGCGCCCTTGGCCGGATCGCCACCGGGCAGAGCGGTGAAGGTACGGACGTCGAGCGGACCGCTGAGCAGACCGCCGAGGGCCGCACCGAGTTCGGCCAGGGCCGGCGCCGTGCTGTGGACGGCCAGCGCCTCGGCTGATTCCCACTTCTCGACGAAGACCAGATCGGCACTGTCGGTGGCCTGATGCAATGCGTACCGTTCACAGCCGGGTTCGGCGTGCACCTTGTCGACGGCCGCCAGGAGCGCGGCCTTGACCGTCTCTTCCGCACCTGGTTTGGGTGACACGGTGGCGACGACGATGACGGCAGGCATGGGGTTTCCCCTTCATCTCGGAAATCGGTTGCGCGTCAACGCTACCGTCGCCGACGACGGTCGACGTCGGGTTTCGCCGAACCCCGAGGGCGGTGCCCCCCTACAACCCCATGCCGCGGCCGATGAGCTCCTTCATGATCTCGGTGGTGCCGCCGAAGATGGTCTGAATGCGCACATCGGTGTAGGCGCGGGCCACCCGGTACTCGTTCATGTAGCCGTAGCCGCCATGGAGCTGCAGGCAGCGATCGATGACCCGCTTCGCCAGTTCGGTGCACCACCATTTGGCCTTGGCGGCGTCGGCGGCATCGAGCTCGCCGTCGAGGACGCCCTGCAGACAGCGATCGAGGTAGCTTTCGGCGATGTCGAGTTCGGTGGACATCTCCGCGATCGTGAACCGGTTGGCCTGGAAGCTGCCGATCGGCCGGCCGAACGCCTTGCGGTCCTTGACGTACTGCAGGGTCTCCTCGAAGACCGCACGCGCGCCGCCGGTGGCGCTGATGGCGATCGACAGCCGCTCGGACGGCAGGTTGTGCATGAGGTGATAGAAGCCCTTGCCCTCCTCGCCGAGGAGGTTCGCCGTGGGCACCCGCACGTTGTCGAAATTCAGTTCAGCGGTGTCCTGCGCCTTGAGGCCCATCTTGTCGAGTTTGCGGCCGCGCTCGAAGCCGGCCATCCCACGCTCGACGACCAGCAACGAGAATGCCTTGTGCCCGGCGGCCGGATCCGGGTTGGTCCGGCAGACCACGACGACGAGGTCGGCGTTGATGCCCGACGAGATGAAGGTCTTGGCGCCGTTGACGACATAGGCATCACCGTCGAGACGCGCCGAGGTCGTGATCCCGGCGAGGTCGCTGCCCGCGCCGGGCTCGGTCATCGCGACGGCGAGGATGGTGTCGCCGGTCGCCATTCCCGGCAGCCAACGAGCGCGCTGCTCGTCGGTGGCGAGATGCAGGAAGTACGGCACGATGACGTCGTTCTGGAGGCTCAGCCCGGGCGCCGAGCCGGCGAACCGGGCGAACTCCTCGTCGATGACCGCGTTGAAGCGGAAATCGTCGGTGCCACCGCCGCCGAACTCCTCGGGGATGTTGAAGCCGAGCAGACCCGCCTCGCCGGCGGCGCGATAGGCCTCACGGTCCACCTGGCCATTGGCCTCCCACTTCTCGGAGTTCGGCGCACACACCCGATTCAGGAATTCCCGCGCGCTCTCCCGGAGCTGCTGGTGTTCGGACTCGAAGATGGTGCGCTTCATGTTCTCTAGATCCGTTCGGAGTCGTTGACGGTCGCGGTCGAGTCGTCGATCGGTAGGTCTGCCATGATTCCACACGACCTGTGACCAACCTCGCACGACGCCGGTCAAGCCCGCGCACCGGGGCCAGGTGCCCCTCCGCTGATCGAGATCTCCCACCCCCTCCTTACCCCCATCCTCTAGACTCCGGGCAATGGCACGGGAAAAGAGATCGACGCCGTCCCGGTATGCGCGCGTCCGATTCCTGGAAGCCGGCCTCGCGGTCCTCGCCGAGCAGGGCTATGCGGCCCTCAAGCTCGCGGCCGTGTGCACCGAGGCCGACGCCACCACCGGCAGCTTCTATCACGCGTTCGAGAGCTGGGCCGAGTTCACCTCGGCGCTCATCGCGTACTGGCGCGAGGAGCAGAGCCAGCGCCTGATCGCGGAGGCCCGCATGATCACCGATCCGCGGGCCCGGCTCGACCTTCTCGTCGACATCGGCCTGTCGCTGCCGCACGATTCCGAGTCGGCGATCCGCATCTGGGCCGCGCACGATCCCGAGGTCCGCGCCTATCAGGCCGACGTCGACCGCGAACGTCGCGATTTCATCGCCGAGACCTTCCGCGAGGTCCTTGGGGACGGACCGGAGTCGGAGCTGTTCGCCACCGTGTCGATGTACCTGCTCGTCGGGCATGAGACGTCGACGCTGCGGAGCCGGGAGGCCCTCGCGCTGGGCTTCGAGACCTTCCTGGAGCGGGCGTTGGCGGGGGCCGAACCCGAGAATTAGCACGGACGTCACACCGTTGCCCACCACCCACCGCGAGTAACTCACCGGTACCCTGACCGATGGAATCGGACACCGGACACGGCACTCGAACGAGGGACGGCAGAGCATGGGCAAGGATCCGATTCGCGACCTCGAGGCCGAGCTCGCGGACTTCTGGCGCAAGGGCCGGTCACAGATGCGGAGCCGCTCACACGCCATCGACCCGCGGATGGATCCGTCGTTGTATCCGCTCATCCTCATTCTCTCGCGCGCCGATTCGCTGCCGATGTCACGGCTGGTGGCCGAGCTGGGTCTGGACAAGTCGACGGTGACCCGACAGGTCGACGCGGTGGTCCGCCTCGGCCTGGCCGAGCGGCGACCGGATCCCGCCGACGCGCGAGCCCGCGTCGTCTCACTGACCGAGACAGGCCGCGCCCGCTACCTCGCGGCCACCGAGCGCACCGCGGGGACGTGGCGGGCCCGGCTCACCGAATGGGACCCGGCCGATGTCGCGACGCTCGCCGCCCTGCTGCACCGACTCACTGCCGACGTGACGGGCGAGTGACGCGACGGCGGTGTTCCGTGAGCGGCAACACACCACCCGTCCACTGAACCGGTGGAATAGATCCAGTTAGTTGCAAGTTGCACCTATCGCACCTTATAGTTGCGAGAATCAACTACTGGCCGGTCCGGCCCGAGTGATCCCGCCACCGTGGGTTCCAGCCATCGCGTGACTCGCTCCGCGTCCGACAAAGATTTCTCGAAAGAGGTCTCCCCCATGAGTTCGACCACCCCCGAGCGCGCTGCGCTCGACGCGGCGGCGGACACCCCGATGACCCACCGGCAGCGCATCGAGGCGCTCGTCGGTCTGTTGCTCGGCATGTTCGTCGCCTTCCTGTCCTCGACCATCGTCTCCAACGCGCTGCCGACGATCATCACCGACCTGCACGGCACCCAGGATCAGTACACCTGGGTCGTCACCGCGACCCTGCTCGCGTCGACCGCGACCACCCCGCTGTGGGGCAAACTGTCCGACCTGGTGAACAAGAAGATCCTGGTGCAGGCGGCACTGGTGCTGTTCACGCTCGGCTCGATCCTCGCGGGCATCTCGCAGTCGGTGGGCATGATGATCGGCTTCCGCGTCATCCAGGGTCTCGGCCTGGGCGGCCTGCAGGCACTGGTCATCATCGTCATCGCGTCGATGTTCAGCCCGCGTGAACGCGGCCGCTACCAGGGCCCGATCGCCGCGGTCATGTCGGTGGCGACCGTGGCCGGTCCGCTGATCGGCGGCGTCATCGTCGACACCAGCTGGCTGGGCTGGCGCTGGACGTTCTATGTCTGCGTGCCGCTGGCCGTGATCGCGCTGATCGTCATCCAGCGCACCCTGAACCTGCCCACCTACCGCAAGGACGTCCATATCGACGTCGCGGGTGCCTTCCTGATCGCCGCCGGCGTCTCGACGCTGCTGATCTGGGTGACGCTGGCCGGCAAGAACTTCGACTGGGCGTCGGGTGTCTCGTACGGCCTGGTGGCACTCGGTGTGGTCCTGCTGGCACTCGCCGTCCTCGTCGAGTCCCGCGCCAAAGACCCGATCATCCCGTTGCGCCTGTTCCGCGACCGCACCACCACCCTGGCCACCCTGGCCAGCATCAGCGTCGGCGTCGCCCTGTTCGGTGGTGCGGTGTTCCTGGGCCAGTACTTCCAGATCGCACGCGGCTACTCGCCGACCGTCGCCGGTCTGCTCACCCTGCCGATGATCGCCGGCTCGATGGTGTCGGCGACGGTGTCGGGCAACCTGATCACCCGGTTCGGCAGGTGGAAGCGCTTCCTGGTCACCGGTTCGATCCTGATGACCGTCGGCTTCGGCCTGCTCTCGACGATCGGCGCACACACCAACATGGTCGTCATCGGCTGCTTCTTGTTCGTCGTCGGCGCCGGCATGGGCATGCTGATGCAGAACCTGGTGCTGCCCGTGCAGAACAATGTCGCCCCCAGCGATCTGGGTGCGGCGACCTCGACGGTCACGTTCTTCCGCTCCCTCGGCGGCGCAGCCGGCGTCTCGGTGCTCGGCGCTGTTCTGTCCAATCATGTCGCGGACCTGATCTCCGACGGCCTGGCCGCGGTCGGGATCCATCCCACGGCCATGGGCAGCTCCGGCGCCGGCCTGGCCAACCTGCATGAGCTGCCCGGCCCGATCGCCGAGATCGTGCGTGGTGCCTACGGCGACGGTACGGCCCGGATCTTCCTGGTCGCCGCGGTGATGGCCGGCATCGCCGTGATCGCGATCGCGTTCATCACCGAGGTCGCGCTCAAGACCCTCAGCGGTGACGAGCAGCGCCGGGCGGAGATCCGTGAGGAGGCCGTCGACGAGATCGCCGCGGGTGCCGAGTCCCCCGGTGCCGAGTCCATCGGTGCCGAGTCCCTCGAGGTGGTCGACATCATCACCGACGAGGTGGCCACCCCGTCGCTGAAGAGGTAGACCGAGCCGCACCACGGCCCGGGGGCACTGCGCCCCCGGGCCGTTTCGCGCCGATGGCACCTCCCGGCGTCGACATCTCCCCCAGTCGTTCCCGCCCACCATCGGACCCCGCCACTTGACGCACATCACAACCGTCAATAGTGTCGGCCATCCACACTTGTCTGTTGTCCACACTGTGGATGTGGCCGTGCCGCCCATCCATAGGAAAGGCCGCACGCATGACCGCCACCCACCCCGTGACCCGGCCACAACCGCATGTCACCCACACCGTGTTCAATCAGTCCACCCCGCGTGTGGACGTCAATGAGTACGAGCTCAATCCCGTACTGGCCGAGGCTGTGCGACGCCACGACGCCGCCTGGGCCGACGACGAGTTCCGCGCGGTCGGGGCGCTGGTCGGGTCCGCCGAGTTCCACGAGGATGCGCGCCTGGCCAACACGATCACCCCCGAACTGCGCTCCTTCGACCGCTGGGGAAACCGCATCGACGAGGTCACCTATCACCCGTCGTATCACTCGATTCTCTCGGCGGCCGTCGCGCACGGTGCCCACACCCGCTGCTGGGCCGATCCACGGCCCGGCTCGCACGTGGCCCGTGCGGCGATCTTCATGCTGTTCGCGCAGATCGAACCCGGCCACTCCTGTCCCGTCTCGATGACCCACGCGGTGATCCCGTCCCTCCAACTCCAACCGGATCTCGCCGCGCGGTGGGTACCGAAGGCCCTCTCGCGCAGCTACTCTCCGGATCTCGGCGCCGACAAGCCGTCGGCGATCTTCGGGATGTCGATGACCGAGAAGCAGGGCGGCTCCGATGTGCGCGCCAACACCACCGTGGCCCGCCCCGCCGGTGCGGGCGGTCCGGGCGCCGACTACCTGCTGACCGGACACAAATGGTTCTGCTCGGCCCCGATGTCGGACGCATTCCTCGTCCTCGCACAGGCCGAAGGCGCTGGTGGCGAAGGGCTGTCCTGCTTCCTGCTGCCCCGCATGCTGCCCGACGGCACCCGCAACGTGTTCCGCATCCAGCGACTCAAGGACAAGCTGGGCAACAAATCGAATGCGTCGAGCGAGATCGAACTCGACGGCACCGTCGCGTCGATGGTCGGTGAGCCCGGCCGCGGGGTGCGCACGATCATCGAGATGGTGGCACAGACCCGGCTCGATTGCGTGCTCGGCAGTACCGCCGGGATGCGCCAGTCGGTGGCCGAGGCGCTCTGGCATGCGCGGCACCGCACGGCGTTCGGCGCGACCCTCGCCGATCAGCCCGCGATGACGGCCGTGCTCGCCGACCTCGCCCTCGAATCCGAGGCGGCCACCGTCACCGCGATGCGCCTGGCCCGTGCCCACGACGAGGACGCCGGCGACACCGAACGCGCCTTCCGCCGGCTGGCCACCGCCGTCGCCAAGTACTGGATCTGCAAGCGCGGCCCGCACCATTCCTACGAGGCATTGGAATGTCTGGGCGGCAACGGATACACCGAGGCATTCCCGCTCGCGATGCGCTATCGCGAACAACCCGTGATGGCCGTCTGGGAGGGCTCGGGCAATGTCATCGCGCTCGACGTCCTGCGCGCGATGACCCGCGAGCCCGAATCGGTCGACGCCTTCCACACCGAGATCAACCTGGCCCGCGGCGGCAATCCGATCCTCGACGCGCACCTCGACCGGCTGTGCACCCAGCTACGCGAACTCAAGCTCTTCGAACCTGCGGTGGCCCAGCGATCCGCCCGCCGCGTCGTCGAGGCCATGGCCTTGGCACTGGAAGCCTCGCTGCTGGTGCGGTTCTCGCCATCGGCGGTCGCCGACGCATTCATCGCCGCGCGGCTGGGCGAGGACCGCGGCCTCGAATACGGCGCCGTGCCGACCGGCGCGGATCTGGCCGCGATCCTGATGCGGCACTGACGGTTACGGCATGCAGGGTTACGGCGCGTAAGGCTACCGCAGCCGGGTTACGGCACGCCCGTGTCCGGCGCACCCCGGCCATCGGTGAGCGTGCGGGCGACCCACCTCAGAGCACCTGCGACAAGAAGGTCCGCAGTCGGTCGGATTCGGCGTCGTCGAAGATCTTCTCCGGCGCACCGGTTTCCACGACCGTCCCGTGATCCATGAAGACGACGTTGTCGGACACGTTGCGGGCGTATCCCATTTCATGGGTCACCACGACCATGGTCATGCCTTGCGCCGCGAGATCGGCCATCAGTGCCAGTACCCCCTTGACCAGCTCGGGATCGAGTGCGGAGGTCGCCTCGTCGAAGAACATCACCTGCGGTTCCATCGCCAGCGCGCGGGCGATCGCGACGCGCTGCTGTTGCCCACCGGACAGATTCGCCGGTCGCACGTCGGCCTTGTTGGCGAGTCCGACAAGGTCGAGTTGCCGTAACGCCAGCGCCCGTGCCTGCTCCTTGTCGAGTCCGCGGAGTTTGCGGGGGCCGAGGGCAATGTTCTCCGCGACGGTCTTGTGCGGGAACAGGTTGAAGTGCTGGAACACCATGCCGATCCGGCGCCGGAGCTCATCGGGGTTGTCGGTGAGAACCGACCGGCCGTCGAGCAAGATGTCACCGGAATCGGGTTCGTAGAGCCGATTGAGCACGCGCAGCAGCGTCGACTTGCCCGACCCCGAGGGGCCGATCACGGTGGTCGTGGTGCCGGCGTCGACGTCGATGTCGACGCCGCGCAACACTTCCTGCTTGCCGAAGGACAGGTGCAGATCGGTGCCCGTCAGCGAGAGTGCGGTGCGTTCGGTCGCGCCGGGCTGGGTGGGAGTGGTTGACATCGTCGTCCCTTCGACCGCTACGAGTTGGTGTCCGCGGAACCGGCAGCAGGCGGCTCACCGGTCGTGCGACTGATGTTCGGGGCATCGGTGCCGGGCGCGGCCGGGCTCGTCGCGGC
>JASGFO010000009.1:0-41181 GCA_047605505.1 Gordonia sp. (in: high G+C Gram-positive bacteria)
ATTCGTAAGTCCACTAGCTATATTTCCTATTAGTACTGCCGTAACGGCGTGTCGCACACCACAACCGTGACGCGGCCTCGGTAAACAAGCAGGCCCCGCCAGCCGCGTACGGCCGGCGGGGTCTGCTTCGAGTCGGTCAGGCTCCCAGGTCGGGATGCGCCTCCAGGTGTGATCGGGCGCAGGACTCCGTCGACATCGATGGCGACTACCGGACTCTGCTCTGTGTTCATGGTCGGTGCTCCGTCGAGGTAAGCGGGGAGGTGATCGTCATGACCGGCCCAGTTTTCTCGTTCACCGACGCTTGCATGGACGACGCGGCGATCGCATCAACGATGCGGCCGGGAACTGCGATCGGGGAGATCACCGCGCGTCTGGGTGTGCCGCTTGCACGGACACGCCACCATCAACGGGTTGTTGCCTGCCGATCTCGGTGTGCACCTCACCCCGCAGATCCATGCGTTGATCGAGGCTCGGGTGTGTCGGCGTGATCCGCGGACTCGGGGGCAGCGGCGGGTTGCGGCGTTCGCTGAACTCACCGGGATGCCCGCTGTCGGTATCGTCACTGCCCGCAGCCGACCGCCCACAGCCCCGAGAATCGGCTGCTGTCCACAGTTTTCCGGCCATCCACAGATATAGGCCGCCGGGCCTCCGAGCGAGGCGGTCAGGTCACAACGCGGACCTAGTCTTCACGCCATGAGCGAAGTTCCCCGGCCCCCAGCCAGCGGTCGCACCGTGTCCGGTGTTCCCGCGCGGCGCCGATCCGCGCTCGACCGCCTCACGCCACCGCCGCAGTCCACCGCACCACCCGAGGTCGAGCCTGCGGACGACGATGCCCGCCGTGTCGCTCGCCCCGCCGACGATCCCGGCTCCGGCTGGGGGATCGCGGCGATGCCCGCATGGCTCGAATCCGAGCCGGCCGAGCGCGACCCGGACGATTTCGGGGTCGATGACCTCGACGACGAGGACGCCGCCGCCGACGATCGTCACGGCCCCGCCCCGCGGCGTTTTGCCATCGCCCCACCGGCCGCCGTCGTCGTGATCCTCGTCGGTGTGATCGCCTGTGCGGTTGCCGGTTTCGAGATGTTCCGCGATTCCGGGACCGTACCGGCCGTCGATTTTCCGCAGGCCGGGATCACCTCGGGCAGCACCGTCGTCGAGTCCGGGCCGCGTCCTGCGTCGTCGGGCGAGCCCACCCCGGCGACCCTGGTGATCAGCGTGGTCGGACTCGTGCGGCGGCCCGGACTGGTCCACGTGCCGGCCGATGCCCGGGTCGCCGACGCAATCGCCGCGGCGGGCGGTGCCCGCGATCGCGCGGACACCGTCTCCCTCAACCTTGCCCAGCCGCTCCGCGACGGCGATCAGATCCTCGTCGGCTACGCCGGCGGACGTGGCCGGATGTCGTTGCGCAGTGCGGTGGTCCCGGCCGGCGGCGGGACCACCACGCCGAGTGCGGGCGTACCGTCGGCCGGTTCGGCAACGCCCGGCGCACCGGAGGGTCTGGTCAACCTCAACACCGCCGACGCGGCCGAGCTCGACCGGCTTCCCGGGGTGGGACCGGTGACCGCGCAAGCGATCATCGACTGGCGAACCCGCAACGGCGGTTTCCGATCCGTCGACCAGCTCGGCGAGGTCGACGGAATCGGTCCCGCCCGGCTCGCCAAGCTGCGCGATCTGGTCACGGTATGACGGCCGCGACCGATCTCCGGCTGGCGGCCCCCGCGGCCACCGTCTGGATCGTCACCGCGTGGGGTCTCGGCGCGCGGGCCGCCGGCCTGCTGGTCGCCGCGGCCACCGGCGTCGTGCTGGTCGGTGCGCTCGCGGCCACCTGCCTCGCTCGCTCCGGGCTGTGGCGGTTCCTGGGTCCGGTCGTGGTCTGCTGCGGGATCGCGGCGACCTGTGCGCTCGCGCTCGCCTTGCGTATCCACGTCCGCGACGGTCATGTGCTGGCGTCGATGCCCGGTAAGACGACGCTCACCCTCACCGTCCGCGACGATCCCCGCCCGATCGGTCCGCCGGCCGCCGGCCGGGTCAGCCTGCGCGTCGATGTCGACGCGGTCGGTGTCCGGGCAACGCCGCCCGCGGCGGCCGAGGTGATCGCGGCCGCCGCCTCCTGGTCCGGGCTGGTCCCCGGACAGCAGGTGTCGACGCTGGCCCGGGTCGGCGCACCGCGGCCCGGTGAACTGTTGGTCGCGCGGCTCTCGGCGACGGGGCCGCCGACGCTGCGGGGACGTCCGCCGCCATGGCAACGCCTCGCCGCGCATCTTCGGGAACGCCTGCGGCGCACCGCGGCCCGGGCATTGCCCGCCGATGCTGCCGGGCTGTTGCCGGGCCTCGTCCTCGGCGACGAGAGCACCCTGGATCCGGATCTGGCCACGGCCTTCCGCACGGCCGGGCTGAGCCATCTCACCGCGGTCTCCGGCGCGAACTTCGCGTTGGTGTGCGGTGCGGTGATCCTGCTGGTTCGGGTGGCCGGTGCGCCACCGGGTGTCGTCGCCGGATGCGGGGCGGTGGCGCTGGTGGCCTTCACCATCCTGGTGCGTCCGTCGCCGAGCGTGCTGCGCGCGGCGATGATGGGTGCCATCGGTCTGCTGGCGCTCGTGACGTCCCGCCGATCGCAGGCGCTGCCCGCGCTGGGAGCGGCGGTCGTCGTCGGCATCCTGTGGTGGCCCGAGCTGGCCCGCTCACCCGGATTCGCGCTGTCGGTGGCGGCGACCGCGGGTCTGGTCCTGGTGGCGCCGGGGATCCGGGACTGGTTGCGGCGCCGCCGGATGCCCCGCGGCCTCGCCGATCTCGTGGCGCTGGCGATCGCGGCCCAGGTGATGACCGCGCCGGTGCTCGCCTTCGTCGGCGGAACCCTGAGCGTCGCCTCGGTGGTCGCCAACATCGTGGTGGCACCGGTGGTGGGATTCATCGGGGTTGCCGGTCTGCTGGCCGCACTTGTCGGGGCCATCGGCGGCGACGGCGGGGTGGGGACGACGGTTGCCGAGTTCGGGATCCGTGCCCTCGGCCCCGAGGTGTGGTGGATGATCGCGTGCGCCCGCTGGTTCGGCGCCCATCAGACCACGGTGCTCGAGGTCCCCGATGGCCTGCCGGGTGCCGTGCTCGTCATCGGTGTGCTGCTGGTGGTCGGTGGGCTCGTGCGTGTTCGGACTGTCGGGGGCATCTGGCACGATGGGCGCTGTGACCGCACGGCTGCATCTGCTCCTCGGCGACAACGACTTCTTGATCGGCCGTGTCGTCGACGCGGTGGTGGCGCAGCGGTCGGCGGCCTCCGGTCAGGAGGTCCCGGTCACCCGGGTCCGCGCCGGTGAGGTGACCGCCCCGGAACTGGCTGAGCTGCTGAGCCCGTCGTTGTTCGCCGAAGAACGCGTCGTCGTCGTCGAGTCTGCGGCGGAGGCGGGCAAGCAGCCCGCCGGGCTGATCGCGGCGGCCGCCCGCGAGCTTCCCGAGGGTATCACCCTGCTGGTTGCGCACACCGGCGGCGGTCGGGCCAGATCCCTGGCCGGGGATCTGCGCCGGGCTGGCGCCGTCGAGCAGGACTGTGCCACCCCGAAGTGGCCGTCGGATCGGATGAAGTTCGTGCGGAACGAGTTTCGGACGCTGGGTGTCCGCCCGGCCAATGCGGCCGTCGAGCTGGTTGTGGAGACCGTCGGCTCCGAGCTGCGTGAGTTGGCGGCCGCCTGCGCACAGCTCGTCGCCGACACCGGCGGGCGCGTCGACGCCGACGCCGTGCGGCGGTACTACCAGGGTCGTCCCGAGGTGACCGGGTTCGAGGTCGCCGACAAGACCGTGGCCGGTGACCGTGCCGGGGCACTGGAGTCACTGGCGTGGGCACTGCACCATGGGGTGGCACCGGTCCTGCTGGCCGACGCGCTGGCCGAGTCGCTGCACGCCCTGGCCCGCGCGCATGCACTCGGCACCACCGATCCGGCGCGCGCTGCGGCCGAGCTGAAGATGCCGCCGTGGCGGGTGAAGAACGTCCTGGCGCAGGCCCGCGGCTGGGATGCGCCCTCGATCGCCGCAGCCGTCGTCGTCGCCGCGACGCTCAACGGCGAGGTCAAGGGCCAGGCCGCCGACATCGCCTTCGCCCTCACCGCGGCGGTCGGGCGGGTGGCTGATCTGCGCCCCACCGGCCGTCGCCGAGCCGGGTGAGCAGCACCGCGCGGCACACCCCGGGGCAAGGCCGCACAGAATCCCGCCAACAACACAAACCCCGGTGACCGCGTGGAATCACCGGGGTGGGTGGCAGAGCGTCAGGGGGCTCGTGCCGATCAGAACCTGATCAGAGCTTGTTGAGGGCCAAGGCCAGGGCCGACTTCTTGTTGGCGGCCTGGTTGCGGTGGATGACACCCTTGCTGGCGGCCTTGTCAAGCTTGCGGCTGGTGCTGACGAGCAGCTCGGCGGCCGTATCCTTGTCGCCGGCCGCGACGGCCTCGCGGAAGCCACGGATCGCGGTGCGCAGCGACGAGCGCACCGACTGGTTGCGCTGACGGCGGATCTCGTTGGTGCGGTTGCGCTTGATCTGGGACTTGATGTTGGCCACGCGTGTCTACCTCGTTGCTTGTCGTGTTCGCTTACTGGTCTTCTCGCCTCGGTGGGCGAGTCGGGGCGCCGGCACCGGCCGGTCATGCTCCAGGGCAGCCCCGATGCGACACCTTCGGGCACACATCATCGGCACTGCGACAGGCCTCGACGTTACCAGGTGGGCCGAGCTCGCCCCAAATTGTGGACTTCATTACCCTCGCACCCATCATGCAGCGAGTTTTCCTTCACATCGGCCTACCCAAGACCGGCACCACCCATCTCCAGGACCGGCTGTGGCGCAACCGTGACCTGGCATTGGACCAGTGCGGCCTGCTCTACCCCGGCACGGTGATCTCCGACCACTTCCACGCTGCGGTGCATCTGCAGCCCGAACGCTACCTGGACTGGGTTGACCCGGCCTTCGCGCACGCGTGGCCGACGATGCTCGCCCAGATGAAGGCGTGGCCGCAGACCTCACTCATCTCCCACGAGCTGTATGCGACGGCCCAGCCGGACCATATCGCCCGGCTGCTCGCCGATCTCTCCTTCGCCGACGAGGTCCACGTGGTGGCGACGGTGCGTGATCTGGCGCGACAACTGCCGTCGGTCTGGCAGGAGAACGTCAAGAACCAGCGCCAGGCGTCGTTCGCGGAGTTCGTGGCGTCGGTGCGCGCACACGCCGACCCCGGTCCGGACCGGCCGCGACCGTCGGAGGAACCGGCAGTGGGCAGGGCCGATCCGCCCGCGCCGCCGGAGGAGCCGTTCTGGGAGTTCCAGGATCACGTAGGCATCCTGGGCCGGTGGGCGGCGGCCGTCGGACCGCAGCGGGTGCACGTGGTGACCGTCCCGCCGGGACGGGGCGGGCCCGGTGACGGACTCTGGGAGCGCTTCCTCGCGGTGCTCGACGTCGATCCGGCCGTGCTCACCATCGAGGTGCCGAGCCTCAACTCGTCGCTGTCGGCGGCGCAGGCGGAGTTCCTGCGGGCGCTCAACCGCCGACTGCAGCCCGCCGACATCGCCTGGGAGCGCTATGAACGCGTCGTCAAGGGTGAGGTCATCGGACAGATCCTCTTCCAGCACCCCGGCGGCACCCCGCAGGGCCTGACCGGGCCGCAGCGGGTGTGGGCGTCGAATCAGGCGGCCGCGATGGTCGCCGCACTGGGTGCCGCGGGCTATCCGGTCAGCGGTGCGCTGCGCGATCTCACGGTCAGTCGTGATGTCGAGCCGGGCCTCGTCGAACCGACCACCGCGGAGGTCCTCGACACCGCCCTCGACACCTTCGCCGAGCTGGTCAAACTCATGCCGATGCCGGCCCGTGGACCGGGAGTACGCACCCGCGCACGGGATGTCGTACGCCGAGTCCGGCGGCGGGCCCTGGGGCTGCGGCGGTCGCGGGGTGGGTCGCTGTGAGTCTGCTGACCACCATGCCGAATCGGCCGATCTATAGCAACATGTCAGGTTATGAGTCCAGCGTCGACGAGCCCACCTGCCAAGAAGGCACGTAAATCCACGCCCCCGAAAAAGTCGGCGAAGTCGGTGCCTGCCAAAGCCGACGGCAAGGCGCCCGCGAGTGGCCGGTCGAAAACGCCGAGCTCCGGTGTAAAGCCCACGGAGACCGAGAATTTCGCCGGCTACGAGGACGCGAAGTCGTTCGGCCGGGCCTACGACGAGATGTTCGACAACGACGGCGAGGTCCGCTCGGCGTATCGTGGCATCTTCAAGGTGATGTCGGAGACGCCGCGGGCCGATCTGGAGACCCGGATCGACGCGCTCGGCCGTGCCTTCATCGATCAAGGGGTGACCTTCTCGCTCTCGGGCAAGGAGCGTCCGTTCCCGTTGGACGTTGTGCCACGCGTGATTTCGGCGTCAGAGTGGTCCAAGTTGGAGACCGGGATCGCCCAGCGCGTCCAGGCGCTGGAGTTGTTTCTCGACGACATCTACGGCGAGCAGGAAATCCTGCGCGACAACGTCCTGCCCAAGAGGCTCGTGCACTCGTGTGAGCACTTTCATCGACAGGCGGCGAATATCAAGCCGCCCAACGGGGTTCGCATCCACGTCGCCGGCATCGACCTGATCCGGGATGCCAACGGCGACTTCCGGGTGCTCGAGGACAACCTGCGCTCGCCGTCAGGTGTCTCCTATGTCATCGAGAACCGCCGGACCATGGCGCGCGTCTTCCCGGACCTGTTCTCCTCGCACCGGGTGCGGGCCAACGGCGACTACCCGGGGCATCTGCTGCGCGCGCTGCGTGCGGCCGCGGCCTTCAACGAGGCCGATCCGAACATTGTCGTCCTCACCCCCGGTGTCGCGAACTCCGCCTACTTCGAGCACTCGTTGCTCGCCCGGTTGATGGGTGTCGAGCTGGTGGAGGGACGTGACCTGTTCTGCCGCGACAACGTCGTCTACATGCGCACCACCGAGGGCGAACAGCGTGTCGACGTCATCTACCGGCGCATCGATGACGACTTCCTCGACCCGATGCAGTTCCGGCCCGATTCGATGCTCGGGGTCGCGGGATTGCTCAACGCCGCGCGGGCGGGCAACGTCGTCATCTCGTCGGCGGTCGGCAACGGTGTCGGCGACGACAAGCTGATCTACACCTACGTCCCCGAGATCATCAAGTACTACCTGGGCGAGAAGCCGATCATCAGCAATGTCGACACCCTGCGTTGCTGGCTGCCCCAGGAGTGCGAGGAGGTGCTCGACCGCATCGACGAACTCGTCATCAAACCCGTCGAGGGATCGGGCGGTTACGGCATCGTCTTCGGCCCCGATTCCACCAAGGCCGAGCTCGACACGATCGCGCGCAAGGTCCGCAACGATCCGCGGGGCTGGATCGCGCAGCCCGTCGTGCAACTGTCGACCGTGCCCACCAAGGCCGGGGACACGCTGAGCCCGCGGCACGTCGATCTGCGTCCGTTCGCGGTCAACGACGGCGAATCGGTGTGGGTGCTGCCCGGTGGTCTGACCCGGGTTGCGCTGCCCGAGGGCTCGTTGGTGGTCAACTCCAGCCAGGGCGGTGGTTCCAAGGACACGTGGGTGCTGGCGTCGCGGGCCAACGAGGGCGAGCGCGAGATGGCTGGTGCGCGGATCGTCACCAAGAGTGGGGTGGCTGCGGCCCGGCCGGCGGAGACGGCCCCCGACCAGCTCCTGCAACAGACACAGCAACAGCAGCAGGCACAGATGCACCAGGACGGTGACGCACGATGATGCTGGCACGCAATGCCGAATCCCTCTACTGGATCGGCAGGTACGTCGAACGTGCCGACGACATGGCCCGCATCCTCGATGTCGGGATCCATCAGATCCTCGAGGACGCCACCGTCGACGTCGACAGCTCGGCGCGCATGATCATCCAGGTGCTCGGTCTGGAGCCGCCGAACACCGACGCCGAGCTCGACGTGTGGGATCTGACCGAGCGGGTGGCCTATGCCAAGGACCAGGTCGGCTCGATTGTCGATCTGATCCGTTCGGCGCGCGAGAATGCCCGCGGCGCCCGCGAGGTGACCTCGTCGGAGATGTGGGAATGCCTCAACACCACCTACAACGGGCTCGCCGACGCCGAGCGCCGCGCGCGGCGCCTGGGTCCGCATGAGTTCTTGTCCTACGTGAAGAACCGGGCGGCGATGTTCGCCGGACTGGCCGATGCGACGCTCTCCCACGATGACGGATACCGCTACCTGCTGCTGGGGCGTTCGGTCGAGCGGGTCGACATGACCATCCGCATGCTGCTGTCCCGCGCCGGCGACCGGTCCGGTTCCCCGGCCTGGGTCAATGTGCTCGTCTCGGCGGGCGCCCATGACACCTTCCTGCGAACCTATCGCGGCGCGGTCAACGCCGAGAACGTGCTCGAGTTCATCCTGCTCGACCGACTGTTCCCACGGTCGGTGTTCCACGCCCTTGCCGTCGCCGAGAGCAACCTGATCGAGCTGGAGAAGCGCCCGTCGCGCACCGGCGCCCGGGCCCGCGCGCTCCTGCTGTTGGGGCGCGCCCGGAGCTCGATGGAGTTCCTGGAGCCGGGTGATCTGCTGTCCGGTCTGCAGGATCGGCTCGTCGATCTGCAAGACACCTGCCGTGCGGTCAACGAGGCCGTCACCGGACAGTATTTCCACGTCTCCCCGTATGTCTCCTGGACCGATGCCCGGGTCAGTGACGGCGAGGAGCATGTCATCGAGGAGAGTGAACTGTGAGCTGGCGACTGAGGGTCGTGCATTCGACGGGCTTCGAGTACAAGAGCCCGGTCACGTCGTCGTACAACGAGGCCCGGCTCACCCCCCGCAGTGACAGCCGTCAGAACGTGATCGTCAACCGCGTCGAGACCCAGCCCGCAACGCGTAACTATCGCTACACCGACTACTGGGGTACCGCGGTCACCGCGTTCGATCTGCACGCGCCGCATGAATCGCTCGAGGTGTCGGGGATGAGTGTGGTCGAAACCGAACCCGGTTCCCGGCCCACCGAGGCGCGCAAGAAGGACTGGGACGGGATCCGCTGCGAATACGTCGAAGACCGCTACGACGAGATGCTGACCAACACCGCCTATGTGCCGCGCAGCCGGTCCCTGGCGGCGACGGCACGGCGGCTGGCCAAGGGGCGCGATCCGGAGGCCGCGGTCGAGGCGATCTGCACGTTCGTGAACACCGAGATGGAGTATGTGCCCGGCACCACCGGCGTCCACACCACGGCGGTCGATGCCTGGAACGAGCGCAAGGGCGTCTGTCAGGACTATGCGCACCTGTCGTTGCTCATGCTGCGCAGCCTGGGCATTCCGGCCCGGTACGTGTCGGGTTACCTGCACCCCAAACCCGATGCTGAGCTCAACAAGACCGTTGAGGGCCAGAGCCACGCGTGGGTGGAGTCGTGGACGGGTTCCTGGTGGGGCTTCGACCCCACCAACAACACCCCGATCACCGAACAGCACGTATCGGTCGGGGTCGGCCGCGACTACTCGGATGTGTCGCCGCTCAAAGGAATTTACACCGGTGGCCAGGCCTCCGATCTCGATGTCGTGGTGGAGATCACGCGGCTGGCATAGGCGCTTGGGTGGAAACGGCTAGGGCGGCAAGGGTGGGGCGAGCAGGTCGCCGGTGGTCAGTGCGGCGGCCTGCTTGACGCGGTAGTCGATGAGGGCGAGTTCGTAGCCGGTGATGCCGTCGATGGAACCGAGTGTGTCGCTGACGAACTCGTAGAGATCGGCGGGGCTGGCCGCCATCACCACCACGCTCAGGTTGGCCGGGCCGGACAGGGCCGCGGCGAAGGGGACGTTGGGGTGGGCGGCGAGGGTGTCGCCGACGGCGGTCAGTGAGCGGGGTTCGACGGTCAGCCACAGGATCGTCGGCGTCATTCTGGTCGCCGCGAACGCGAGGTCGACGTCGAGGAACAGGACACCGGTCTGCAGTAGGTGTTCGGTCCGGCGGGTGATCTTGCCTGCCGTGGTGCCGAGCGCGCGGGCGATCGTCGCGTACGGGGTGCGGCCGTCACGCGTGAGGTGATCGATGATCCGGCGGTCCTCGCCGGTGAGCGTGGCCCGGGAGTCGGCGGGGAGCCCGGCCGGCCGCGCGATCCGCGTGGCCTCCAGTGCCCGCATCTGCTCGTCGGAGAGTACACTGCCCCACAGTTCCCAGTCGTTCGGGGCGCCACCGATGAACAGATGGAGCACCGCAGCCGGCGACACGCCGAGGACGGGCTCGGCCTTGGGAAGCAGCCGGGTGAGGAGCTCCTGGCTGTCGGCGCTGTTGGTGGCCTGCAGGTTGAAGATCACCTCCCAGCCCGCCGAATGCACGGAGATCCACGACACGTCGTCGCGGCGTGCCAGCGCGTCGGCCACGGCGGCCACTCCGTCCGGGCGGCAGCGGACCCGGACCTGCCAGGTGATCTCGCCGAGCGCCTGCGGATTGACCGCGACCGTCACCCGCAGCAGGCCGTCGCGCCGCATCCGCCGATATCGACGGGCGACCGTTTGTTCCGGAATGTCCAGAATGTCGGCAATGTCGGTGAAGGATACGCGCGGCGAAACACGGATCGCGTGAGCGATCTGGACATCCACCTGGTCCATTGTGGGGGAATCATGCACGCCGGGAATGCCCATGACCGCGATGCTACGCGGACGGCCGCCGCGCGTGACCGAACTCCCGGCCGGGGTGACACTGGGCAAGTCCCCGGCGCCGTGGGAAATGACACCCTGGTGGCGCCGACCTCTGAGTTCCAGCACGTGCTGGAGAAAACGAGCGAATTCATGGCCAGAAAATGGTGGACTCTTGTCGTCGTTTCCGCGGCGACGTTCATGTTGTTGCTCGACGTCACGATCGTGACCGTCGCGCTGCCCGACATCCGCATCGCGCTGGATGCGAGCTTCTCTGCGCTGCAATGGATCACCGACGCGTACGCGTTGGCGCTGGCGGCATTGCTGCTGACGTCGGGCGCGATCGCGGACCGTTTCGGCAGGCGGCTCGTGTTTCTGGCCGGGCTCGTCGTGTTCACACTCGGCTCGTTGTTGTGCGGTGTGGCACAGAATCCGGCGATGCTGATCGGCTCCCGTGCCGTGCAGGGCATTGGCGGGGCCGTGCTGTTCGCGACCTCCCTCGCCCTGCTGGCCACCACGTTCCATGGTCGTGACCGCGGCGTTGCCTTTGGTGTCTGGGGTGCCGTCACCGGTATCTCGACGGCGCTCGGACCGATTCTGGGCGGTGTGATTACGACCTATCTGTCCTGGCGCGGCATCTTTTTTGTGAATCTGCCGATCGGTGTGTTCGCCCTCGCCGTGGCGTGGTGGAAGGTCGATGAAAGCCGGTCGCCGCACGCGCGCCGCGTCGACTGGCTGGGTATGGTGAGTTTCACCGCCGCACTGCTGGCGCTCGTGTACGGGCTGACCGAGACCGGAACCCGGTCGTGGAGTGATGCGGTGGTGGTGACCTCGCTGATCGTCACGGCGGTGCTGTTGGTGGCCTTCGTGGTGATCGAGCTGCGTGTCGCCGAGCCGATGTTCGATCTCTCGCTGTTGCGGGTCCCGACGTTCGTCGGCGGCTCGATCGCAGCGTTCGCGATGAATGGCTCACTGTTCGCCATGTTGCTCTATCTCGTTGTTTATCTGCAGGATTCACTCGGATACAACTCGATGGAGACCGGTCTGCGAGTGCTGGTGATGTCATCGCTGTCGATGGTGGTCGCCGCGATCTCGGGCCGGGTCTCCGAGCACGTTCCGGTGCGGTGGCTGATTGGTCCGGGACTGTTCGTCGTCGGCGTCGGGCTGCTGGTGATGACCGGGCTGGCTGCGGATTCGTCCTGGACGCACCTCATTCCCGGCCTGATCATCTCGGGTGCCGGTGCGGGACTGGTGAATCCGCCGCTGGCGTCGACGGCGGTCGGGGTGGTCGAGGTGCACCGGTCGGGAATGGCGTCGGGGATCAACACGACCTTCCGGCAGATCGGCATCGCCGTCGGGATCGCGGTGTATGGCTCGATCTTCTCGGCGCAGATGTCGTCGACGATGCGGGAGCAGCTCGCCGCGGTGCCGCAGATCGGTTCGCACGCCGACGAACTCGCCGACGCGGCGCGCGGCGGTCAAGTGGGACAGGCGATCTCGTCACTGCCCGCGGGTGTGCAGGGCGTCGTCGCCGATGCCGCCCATGCCGCCTTCGCCGATGCGATGAACGTGCTGTTCGTGGTCAGCGGTGCGGTGGCGCTGGTCGGTGCGGTGGCCTCGGTTCTGCTGATCCGGCGCACGGACTTCGTCGCGCAGGCGCCGACGAACGCGACGGTCGGGGTGTGAGGGGCGAGCGTCTACTCCCAGCCGTAATGTCCGTGCAGCTCCCTGGCCACGGTCAGGAATGCGTGCTTGTCGAGGATCGCGCCCTCGCGCCGGATCTCGTCGGCGTCGATCACCAGGACGCGGTCGAGCCGGACGAAGCTCTCCCGATCCTGGGCATCCCACGCGCCCGCACCCAACGGCAACCAGTTCTCGTCGTCACGGCGGTGGACCTTGCTGGAGAGCATCAGCCCCAGGACGTTGTCGGGATCGTCGTCGTGCAGGTCGCGGCCGACGACCAGGACGGGGCGGTCCTTGCCCTGATTCGGATCATCCTCGAAAGGCACCCACGTCCAGACGATTTCGCCTGGATCGGCGTCGCCGTCGAGGTTCGGGGCGTAGACGAGCTTGCGGGCGACGTCGGCGGTGCGGCGTGGGGTGGGGCGTGCGGTCATGGGACCTCCTGGCAGATGAGCTCGACGACGGCATCGACGGCGAGCGGTGCGGTGGGCTTGCGATCGGGTGTCAGATCGTGGCCCGTCTTCTCGATCTCCACCAGACGGGTGGGACCGGTGATCAGGGTGACGGCGTCGGCGATCTCGGCGGTGGTGGCAAACGGGTCCGAGGAACCGTGGACGACGACCGTCGGAATCGTGATCTGCCGCAGGTGCTGCGTCCGTGCCCGCTCCGGTTTGCCCGGTGGATGCAGGGGATACGAGCTGAGCAGGAGGAGATCGGCGAGCCCGGGTTCCTCGGCGAGGAGCATCGACGACTGCCGGCCGCCATAGGAATGCCCGCCGACGACGACCGGCCCGGTGGCCCCGTCGCCGAAGACACCGAGCGCGGCCCGGATGCCGTCGCGGTCGGCGGCCGCCGCCGCCGGTGAGGGTGGGCCCTTCGGGCGGCGCTGCCGGTACGGCAGATCGATGCGGGCGACGACGAAGCCGCGCGCACACAACTCGGCTGCGTACGCGAGGAGGATCTTCGCACCCCGGTTGCCACCGGCACCGTGGGCAAGCACCGCCACGCCGGCCGGGGTGGCGTCGGGCCGGTGCACGTCGGCGACGACGCCGTCGGCGGCGTACACCTCGACAGTCACCCCGACAGCGTAGCGGGATCTCGATACGCGGCTCCTCCGTCGCCGCTACTCGATCGGCGGGAGAGGGTGCGGCTGTGCGGTTGTTACTGGATCGGCGGGAGGGTGCGGCTGTGCGGTTGCTACTCGATCGGCGGGAGTGTGCGGCCGTGCGGTTGCTACTCGATCGGCGGGCGACGGCGCGGGCATGAGAAACTGGCTGGAGCACCCCGCACGCCGATCAGGAGCCGATCGAGATTCCCACCTTCGCCGACACCACGTTCACCGACCCCGCGCGGATTCGGAACTTCTGCATCATCGCCCATATCGACCACGGCAAGTCGACGCTGGCCGATCGGATGTTGCAGCTCACCGGCGTCGTTGAAGAACGGCAGATGCGGGCCCAGTATCTCGACCGCATGGACATCGAACGCGAGCGCGGCATCACGATCAAGGCGCAGAATGTGCGCCTGCCGTGGCGGGTGGGCGAGACCGAGTACGTCCTGCACCTGATCGACACCCCCGGTCACGTCGACTTCACCTACGAGGTCAGCCGGGCGCTGGAGGCGTGTGAGGGCGCGGTGCTGCTGGTCGACGCGGCGCAGGGCATCGAGGCGCAGACGCTGGCCAACCTGTACCTGGCGATGGAGAACGACCTGACCATCATTCCGGTACTCAACAAGATCGACCTGCCCGCCGCCGACCCCGACCGCTACGCGGGGGAGATCGCCCACATCATCGGCTGTGAACCCGAGGACGTCCTGCGGGTCTCGGGCAAGACCGGCGAGGGGGTGCCGGCACTGCTCGACGAGGTGATCCGGCAGGTCCCCGCACCGCAGGGCGATCCCGACGCGCCCGCGCGGGCGATGATCTTCGATTCCGTCTACGACACCTACCGCGGCGTGGTCACCTACGTCCGTGTCGTCGACGGAAAGGTCGTCCCGCGCGAGAAGATCGCGATGATGTCCACCGGCGCCACCCACGAACTCCTCGAGGTGGGCATCGTCTCCCCCGAGCCGAAGCCGTCGAAGGGACTCGGCGTGGGTGAGGTCGGCTACCTCATCACCGGTGTCAAGGATGTGCGGCAGTCGAAGGTCGGTGACACCGTCACGACGGCGAGAGGTGGCGCGACAGCACCGCTCACCGGCTACCGTGAGCCGCGGCCGATGGTCTACTCGGGTCTGTACCCGGTAGACGGCTCCGACTATCCGGTGCTGCGTGATGCCCTGGACAAACTGCAGCTCAACGACGCCGCCCTCACCTACGAGCCCGAGACGTCGGTGGCGCTCGGCTTCGGTTTCCGCTGCGGCTTCCTCGGTCTGCTGCACATGGAGATCACCCGGGAACGACTGGAACGGGAATTCGGCCTCGACCTGATCTCGACGGCACCCAACGTCGTCTACCGGGTCGTGATGGAGGACGGTGCCGAACATGTGGTCACCAATCCCTCCGACTGGCCCGACGGCAAGGCCCGCAACATCTACGAGCCGATCGTGAAGACGACGATCATCGCGCCCAGCGAGTTCATCGGCGCCATCATGGAGTTGTGCCAATCGCGTCGCGGCGAGATGGGTGGGATGGACTACCTGTCCGAGACGCGTGTGGAGATGCGCTACACGATGCCGATGGCCGAGATCATCTTCGACTTCTTCGACTCGCTCAAATCGCGCACCCGCGGCTATGCCAGCCTCGACTACGAGGAGGCCGGGGAACAAGAGGCCGATCTGGTGAAGGTGGACATCCTGTTGCAGGGTGAGGCCGTCGATGCGTTCTCGGCGATCGTGCACCGCGAGGCCGCCTACACCTATGGCAACAAAATGGCGACCAAACTCAAGGAACTCATCCCGCGCCAGCAGTTCGAGGTGCCGGTGCAGGCCGCCATCGGGTCGAAGATCATCGCGCGGGAAAACATCCGGGCCATCCGGAAAGACGTGCTCGCCAAGTGTTACGGCGGGGACATCAGCCGTAAACGCAAGCTGCTGGAAAAGCAGAAAGAGGGCAAGAAGCGGATGAAGACCATCGGCCGCGTCGACGTCCCGCAAGAGGCATTCGTGGCGGCGCTGTCGACGGACTCGGTGGGGGACAAGCCCAAGGGCAAGTAGCGGCCTGCGGGTGATCGCGCGACTATGCTTGGCCGGGGTGGCATCCGGTGAGGAAAGAGAGTATTCGATGGTGAATCCGGTTCTGGCGCACAGTGATCTCCCGCACGGCCTGCCTGACTTCGCGGCCATCTCGGACGACGATTTCCTGCCCGCGTTCACCGAGGCGATGGCCGCGCAGCTCGCCGAGGTGGAGCGGATCACCCAGCAGACGGCGCCGCCCACGTTCGCCAACACGATTGAGGCGCTGGAGCTTTCCGGTCAAGATCTGGCCCGTGCCGCGGGGATCTTCTACAACCTCGTCGGGCCGGACACCAATCCGCGCCGCAACGAGATCTCCCAGGAGCTGTCGACGCGGTTGACCGCCCACGCCAACGCAATCACCATGAACCCACTGCTCTTCGAGCGCATCTCGACACTGCACGCGCGGATCGGCGAGCTGGGTCTGACCGAACCGCAGCGCCGGCTGCTGGACAAGCGCTACCGCGAGGCAGTGCGCGCCGGGGCGGGACTCTCGGCGACCGAACAAGACGAGATGCGTGCGCTCTCATCCCGGCTGGCCTACCTGACCACCACGTTCTCGCAACTGCTGCTCGACGAGACGAACGCGTCGGCAGTGCTGATCGACGATGTCGCGGCCCTCGACGGTCTCGGCGAAACTCGGATCGCCGCGGCCCGCCGCGCGGCCGCCGAGGCGGGTCACGACTCGGGGTACCTGATCACCCTCGACCTGCCGACCAGCCAGGCCGTGCTGACCGAGTTGCATGACCCCGCCACCCGCGCCCGGGTTTTCGATGCCTCGATCAACCGCTGCATCCGCGGCGGCGAATTCGACACCCGCGAGACCGTTCTGGAAATCGTGCGCCTGCGCGCCCGGCGGGCCGAACTGCTCGGCTACCGCAACCACGCCGAGTACGTGATCGACGAACAGACCGCACCCGGCCCCGCCGCCGTCGACGACTTCCTCGGTGAACTCGTCACCGCGGCAATGCGGGCCGGTGGCCGGGAACTGACCGCGCTGACCGAATTCGCCCGCACATCCGGTGTGGAATCCGAGCTCGGCGCCGCCGACATCACGTATTGGCTCGGGCGTCAACGCCGTTCCTCTGCACCGATTCCGCTCGACGGATTCGCCGACTACTGCGAACTGGAGTCCGTCCTGAAGAATGGCGTGTTCTACGCGGCCGGAAAACTCTACGGCCTGCGCTTCATCGAGCGCCCGGGCCTGCACGGCTATCACCCCGACGTACGGGTCTGGGAGGTGTTCGACGAGAGCGGTACGAGCATCGGTCTCTACCTCGGGGATTTCTTCGCCCGGCCGTCCAAGCGTGGCGGCGCCTGGATGAACAACATCGTCGACCAATCGACGAGGTTGGCGGCGCGCCCGATCATCGTCAATGTCCTGAACCTGACCAAACCCGACGACGGCAAACCGTGTCTGCTGTCGATCGACAATCTCACCACGCTATTCCACGAATTCGGCCATACCCTGCACGGAATGCTGTCGGCGGTGGACTACCCGTCGCAGTCGGGGACGTCGGTGCCGCGCGACTTCGTCGAATTCCCGTCACAGGTCAACGAGATGTGGGCGCTGCATCCCGACGTTCTCGGCCACTATGCCCGCCATGTTCGGACCGGTGAGCCCATCCCGGCCGAATTGGCCGCTGCCGCACGGGAGAACGCCGGCACCGATACCGCGCACGGGACCATCGAATACCTGGCTGCCTCCGTCCTGGATCTCGCCTGGCACCGGTTGAGTACGGCCGACGCGGAACAGGTCACCGACGTCGAGGCCTTCGAGGCGCACGCGCTCGCCGACGCCGGTATCGCCACCGATCTGATCCCGCCGCGATATCGCACCGCCTATTTCAACCACATCTTTGGCGGCGGCTACTCGGCCGGCTATTACAGCTATATCTGGTCGGAGGTTCTTGACGCCGAGACCGAACAATGGTTCCTCGCTCAAGGCGGGTTGCTGCGTGCGAACGGACGACGATTCGCCGAGACGACATTGTCCCGTGGCGACAGCATCGATCCGCTGATCGCACACGAGACACTGATCGGCCACCGCCCTGAGGTCGGTCCGCTCATGCGCCGCCGCGGGCTCGCCGCGTAGGCGGGCGTTCTCCTTGGGGGATCACGATCTCGATAGGCCCGATCCGGCGGATACGCCGCGGAAGGGCTGATCATGTCGGCGCATTTCGTGGTTGGGCTATTGGGGATGTGAATGCCCTTTCGCTGATCGAGGCGGAATATCTTCCCGCTGGCGGGCGTCGCTGTGAAGGGCTGCCCATACGCCGGGGATACTCCCACGCGTAGCTTCTGGCCTTTCCTGCCTGCCCGGGGCACGCAGGTCTATGGGGGCCCGTTCAGGCGGCGGCTCGGTCCGTCACTGCCGGCGACCAGCACCAGCCGGCCAGTTCCCGGGCGATCGCAGTGTTGATCTTGCGGGCCTCGACGTTGCGATCCTGCAGCCGCCGGCGGCGACCGGCCAGACGCCGATTGCCCTTGTCCCCGCGCAGAGCGACTTGTGGGTCGCCGAGCAACTCCCACCGCTTGCGCAGCGCGACGCCGGGAACGTAGTTCGGTGTGTGGTGCCAGGCCGCCTCGATCAGCAGGCGGCGGGCATGAGTATTACCTGCGCGGGTGATCGGGCCGCGCTGCACCCGGGTCCCGGAGGAGTTCTCACTGGGAACCAGCCCGAGGTAGGCGCCGATGCTCGACCCGCTGAACCGTGACCAGTCACCGATCTCGGTGGCCAGGGCGAATCCGCTGAGCGTGCAGATCCCGCGTAGGCACCCCAACCGGCGGGTCACGCCCGTGAATTCGCCGGCCGCGGCCATCTCCTCAATCTCAGTCGGCGAGCCGGTCACGGCGGGCGGTCTGGGCGAGCACGTTCTGGTAGTAGTCATCGAACGTGGCCCGGGTACCCCGGCCGGTGAGCTCACGTCCCCGCGCTCTGAGCCACCGGTCGTGTGTGGCGGTCCAGGTCCTGCCGTCGTAGTACACGATCCCCCGCCGCAGCAGCATCGTCGACAACCGGTGCCGGGCGGCCATCAGATCGGTGCGGGCGTCGTCATGGGTACGGCACAACTCTCGCGCGTTTTCCCGACTGACCGAGGGAACCTGCACTGCGACAACCTGATCGGCACGCAACGCCTCGCTGTCGACGCACCCCGCAGCTCCGACCTCGTGCGCGACGCACTCCGGGGCCACGGGTAAGACGCGCTCGGATGAGGTCAATACCTTCACAGAATGCGAAGGTACTAATAGGAAATATGGTTAATGGACTAGGGCATGGGCCGCCCTGATGTATGTGAGGTTGGGGTCGCCGAAGAAGCCGAGTAGGGATTGGGTTTTTGTGAGTTCTTTGAGTCCGCGGTGGGCGATGTCGAAGATGGCTTGGGACAAGGACGAGTTCGTCCTGGATCCGTCGCGCATCACCCCACCGCGATGCCCGACTTCGGTGGCTTCCACCGCGCGTTCCGGGGCCTCACCGGCCCCGACACCGCCGCGGCGACGGCAACGACACCGCATTGGGTGCACTGCTCGGCGCCCTCGACGGCGTCGCGAAGTGCGAGCGGGTGCTGACGATCGCGACCACCAACGACCCGAAGGTCCTCGACCATGCGGCGACCCGCGCGGCGCGCTTCGACGCCATCGTCGAACTCGGACCGCCCTCGGATGAGGCGGTGGCCGGGATCCTGCGGTCGGTGTTGGCAGCGCTCCCGGCCGCCGACGTCGACGTCGATCGCGTGGCACCGGCCTTCCCGCCCGGCCGGTCCGGGGCCGAGGTGACCGAGGCGATCCGTCGTGCCATCCTGATCGATGGCGAGACGATCACCACCGCAACACTTCTCGACGTGATCGGGGCGCAGGCGAACGTCGCGTCGGTGCCGGTGGGAACCTACCTTTGAGCTTGGGAGATATCCCTAGCCGGGGGAGTGGTGGCTGGCCTTCTCCTCGGCGCGGATCACATGCATCACCGCGTTGATGAGTGCGAGGTGGGTGAATGCCTGCGGGAAGTTCCCCAGGTGTTGCCCCGTCTTCGCGTCGATCTCCTCGGCGTACAGCTTGAGCGGACTCGAATATGAGAGCAGCCGTTCGCAGAGGGTCTTGGCGCGGGCCAGCTCGCCGATCTCGACGAGCGCCGACACCAGCCAGAACGAGCAGATCGTGAACGTGCCCTCCTCACCGGAGAGGCCGTCGTCGGTCTCGTCGACCTTGTAGCGCAGCACCAGTCCGTTGTCGGTGAGCTCCTCGGCGATGGCCAGCACGGTGTTGCGGACGCGCTGGTCGTCGGACGGGAGGAAGCGCAGCAGCGGGACCAGGAGCAGTGAGGCGTCGAGCGCGTCGTCCCCGTAGCGCTGGGTGAACACGCCGCGGTCGTTGACGCCATGGGCGAGGATGTCGGCGTGGATCTCCTCGGCGATCGCCGCCCACTCCCGGGCGTACGACCGCTCGCCATGCATCGCGGCGAGCCGGGAACCACGGTCGAGGGCCACCCAGCACATCACCTTGGAGCTGGTGAAGTGCTGAGGCTCGCCGCGCACCTCCCAGATCCCGCGGTCGGGGTTGCGCCAGTTGCGGATCGCCTCCTCGACCTGGGCCTTGAGCACCGGCCACAGCGTCTCCGGGACCGAGTCACTCGACTTGGTGTTGAGGTACACCGAATCGAGCATGGTGCCCCAGATGTCGTGTTGTGCCTGGTTGTAGGCGCCGTTGCCGATCCGGACGGGGCGTGCCCCGTCGTACCCGGACAGATGGGAGAGCTCCTCCTCTTCGAGGGTGCGCTCACCCCCGACGCCATACATCACCTGGAGCGGATGCTGCTCACCGTTGGTCACCCCGGAGACGTCGGCGATGAACGAGAAGAAGTCGTCGGCCTCCCGGTCGAGTCCCAGGGTGTACAGGCCCCACAGCGCGAAGGTGGAATCGCGCACCCACGCATAGCGGTAGTCCCAGTTGCGTTCGCCGCCAGGGGTTTCCGGCAGTGAGGTGGTGGAGGCGGCGAGGAGCGCGCCGGTCGGTGAGTAGGTCAGGCCCTTGAGTGTCAGTGCCGAACGCTGCAGGTGGTTGCGCCACGGATGGTCGGGGAATGCGCCGACGTTGATCCACTGCCGCCAGCACTCCGACGTCGACCACATCTTGGCCGCGGCCTCGGCATAGGTCTGCGGTGCCGGCTGCGACGACCAGCTCAACGCGACGAACCTGTCGTCGCCCTCCACGAGCCGGGTCCGGGCCCGCGCCTCGCGACCCTCCAGGCCGAGCCGCAGATCGGTGGTCAGTTTGAGTGTGGGACATGCGGCGTCGGTGTTGGTCGCGGTCGCGATCGCCTCCCCGTAGGCCGGGCCGGAGTAGGCCCACGTGGTGCGGGCACGGTGATAGTCGAAGGCCGGCTCACAACTGAGCGAGAGTTCGACGGTGCCCGAGACGCAGCGCACCGTGCGGAGCAGGATATGTTCGGCATCCCAGTCGGTCGGGGTGCGCCGATGGGTCTTGGAGCGCCGCTCGTTGTCGTGCCAGGGACCCATCACGAGCGCATCACGCACGACCATCCAGCCGGTGTCGGTCTGCCAGGTGGTCTCCACCATGAGGCTGCCGGGCAGATAACGCCGGTCGACGGGCACGTTGACCCCGTATGGGGAGAGCCGGAAGTGCCCGGCGGCGCGGTCGAGAATCGCGCCGAAGATGCTCGGTGAATCGGGCCGGGGCGCGCACATCCACTCGATCGTGCCATTGCGCGCGATCAAACACGTCGTCTCGGTGTCGGAAAGGAAGGCGTAATCGCCGATGGGCGGGAACGCATTGCTGGTCTGCGTCGCGGGAGAGAACGCCGCGACCTCCGGCTCACCTGCGCGTACCGTGGTGTCCGCGTCGGCTGCCGGGGGGGTCTGATCGATGGCGGGATCGTCCGTGGCCGTCATTGCTCTATCATCGTCACCGGTGGGTCAACCCGCCACTCGGCCGGGACTCCCGGGGCCACCCCCAGATAAAGATCGCGCTGAGCGAAACGCCGGCGACGACCGGTACAGACGAGGTGATCGCGGTGAACGGCCTGCTCGCATGGTGGGACGGCGTCGAGGAATGGCTCACCGGTCTGGCCTTCGTGCCGCAGCTGCTCGTCACCCTGGCCGTGGTGGTCCCGTGCGCACTCGTCGTCTCGATCGGGCTGAATGTGCTGGTCGACGCCGTGATGAAGGTCATCGACCGGCGTGGGTTTGCCGACGACGACGGGAAAGGTCTGTAGCGAATGATCCGTTCACGGGTGACCTGGGCGCTGCTGGCGCTGATTGTGCTGGTGCTGGTGGCCTGGCTCCTCACCCGCTAGCACGCCACCCCGGGCGCTGACAATCCGGGATCTCCGCCCGCCCGGGCGCGGGTGCCGCGGTTGCTACCGTTTCCCGCGTCCCTGCCGGTCACAGCCTGATCGACCGGCGTCGGTCGATCAGGGAGGAACTCACGTGAGAGCTGCACACACGGGCAGCCGGAGATCTCGCCGGGGCACATCGCTACTGGTGGGTGTGCTGGCACTGACGATGGTCGTGGTGGCCGGCTGCGGCGGCGGCTCCACCGACGAGCCCGGCGGTGCCGACATCTCCTCCGGCAGCCACCACCTCAACCTGGTGGCCTACGCCGTGCCGAAGGCCGGCTACGACGTCATCATCCCCGCATTCCGTGCCACCTCCGCCGGCGCCGACATCGGATTCTCGCAGTCGTATGGGGCCTCGGGTGACCAGTCCCGCAAGGTGGCGCGTCACGTGCCCGCCGACGTCGTGAACTTCTCCGTTCAACCCGATGTCACCCGGTTGGTGAAGGCCGGGCTTGTCGACGAGGACTGGGAAGACCAGGCGCCCAACAACTCGACCCCGTTCGGCTCGGTGGTGGCGCTGGTGGTCCGCAAGGGCAACCCCAAGAACATCCACGGCTGGAGCGATCTGCTGCGCCCGGGTATCCAGGTGGTCACCCCGAACCCAGGCAGTTCCGGCTCGGCCAAGTGGAATCTCCTCGCGCCCTACGCTGCCGTCAGCAACGGCGGCCGTGACTCGCAGGCAGGTCTCGATTACGTCGCCGACCTCGTCCGCGACCATGTCCGCGTCGTTCCCAAGTCCGGGCGTGAGGCGACGACGGCCTTCGAGCAGGGGCAGGGCGACGTCCTGATCAGCTATGAGAACGAGGCGATCATGCTGCAGCGCGCCAATGCGACCGCGGACGCCAACAGTCAGGTCGACTATGTGATCCCGCCGCAGACGTTCAAGATCGAGAATCCGGTGGCGGTGGTCAACACCTCCGACGACATTCCCGCGGCCCGCGCCTTCGTCAACTATCTCTTCACCGATGAGGCGCAGCGGCTGTGGGCGCAGCAGGGTTTCCGGCCGGTCGTACCCAGCGTGGTCGAGGCCACCCGCACCCTGTTCCCGGGAAACATCGAACGCCTGTGGACGATCGACGAGCTCGGCACGGTCCTCGGCGTCGGGCAGGGCGACGACGGCGAGGACCTGACCGGCTGGAAGGCCGTCGACACGGTGCTGTTCGGGACCAAGGGAGCCATCACGAAGATCTACGACGCAGGGGGCAGGCAATGACATCGGCCGCAATCGAACCCGGACCCGACGCCCGCCCGCCGGGCGGATTCCTCGGGCGAGGGGGCACCTTCAGCGGTGTCAGCCCCCTGACCATCGGGGTGGCCTGGCTGTGGCTCAGCGTGATCGTGCTGCTGCCGCTCGCCGCGATCACCGTGCAGTCCTTCGACGGCGGGTGGGGCGGCTTCTGGGACGCCATCACCGCCGACACCGCCCTCGACGCGCTCGGCATCACCCTCCTGGTTTCGCTGTTCGCGGCGGTGATCAACGTGGTGTTCGGCACGATCATCGCGTGGGTCCTGGTCCGCGACGACTTCCCCGGGAAGAGCGTCGTCAACGCGATCATCGATCTGCCGTTCGCGCTGCCGACGATCGTCGCGAGTCTGGTCCTGCTGAGCCTGTACGGGCCGAACAGTCCCGTCGACATCCAGGTCAACGCCACCAAGCCGGCGCTGGTCATCGCGCTCACCTTCGTGACCCTGCCGTTCGTGGTCCGGCAGGTGCAGCCGGTGCTGCTGGAGCTCGACCACGACGTCGAGGAGGCCTCGGCGGTCCTCGGTGCGGACAACCTGACCACCTTCGGCAAGATCGTGCTGCCCGCGCTGCTGCCGTCGATCCTCACCGGTGCGGGCCTTGCCTTCACCCGCGCGATCGGCGAGTTCGGCTCGGTCGTGCTCATCGGCGGCAACATCCCCGGAGACACGCAGGTGGCATCGCAGTACATCCAGCAGCAGATCGAGATCGACGCGCCCGAGAACGCGGCCGCGATCTCGGTGGTGCTGTTGCTGATCGCCTTCGTGGCCCTGCTGGTTCTGCGGGTCGCGGGCCGTCGTCAGTCCAAGCGAGAGGATGCGGACCGATGAAAGTCTCCCCCTGGGCCCGGTACACCCTGCGTGCGCTGGCACTGGTGTACCTGCTGATCTTGCTGGTGGTGCCGCTGGGCACCATCTTCTGGCGATCCTTCGAGCATGGGCTCGGCCAGTTCTGGGACTGGATCACGACGCCCGCCGCGATCTCGGCCCTGCAACTGAGCCTGCTCATCGTGGTGATCGTGGTGCCCCTCAACGTCGTCTTCGGGGTGCTGACGGCACTCGCCCTTGCCCGCGGGCGCTTCCCGGGCAAGGGATTGCTGCAGGCGGTGGTGGATCTGCCGTTCGCGGTCTCGCCGGTGGTCGCCGGTGTCGCGCTCATCCTGCTGTGGGGGTATGGCGGCTGGTTCGGCGGCATCGAGAGTCTCGGCTTCCGGATCATCTTCGGATTCCCGGGACTGGTGCTCGCGACCATCTTCGTGACCCTGCCGTTCGTTGCCCGTGAGGTGGAACCGGTGCTCCGCGAGATCGGCACCGAGCAGGAACAGGCCGCCGCGACCCTCGGTGCCAACAGCCGGCAGGTGTTCTGGCAGATCACCCTCCCGGCGATCCGCTGGGGCCTGACCTACGGCGTCGTCCTCACCGTCGCCCGTGCCCTCGGCGAATACGGTGCGGTCACCATGGTGTCGTCGAACTATCCGGGTGTGTCGCAGACGCTGACCCTGTTGGTGAGCTCGCGCTACACCGACGACTACAACGAATACGGCGCATATGCGGCAGCCACGCTGCTCATGTTCGTGGCGATCCTCGTGCTCGTCGCGATGACGCTCATCGAACGTCGTGCCAAGGCCCGCCTCGCCGACGCGAGCGGAACCGGCGCGTCCGCCACCGCACCCGCCGTCGACGACGGTCTCCCGGAAACCCCCGAACCCCCGCGACACGCTGTCCCGGTCGCACAGAAGGAAGGCGTCTGACATGTCCATCTCGGTGATCAGCGCGAACAAGCGCTATGGCGATTTCGCCGCTCTCGACGATGTCTCGATCGAGGTGCCGCAGGGCAAGCTGACCTCGTTGCTGGGCCCGTCGGGCTCGGGGAAGTCGACGCTGCTGCGTTCTATCGCAGGTCTCGACAGCCTCGACTCCGGCACTGTCATCATCAACGGCACCGACGTGACCGGGACGTCCACGCAGAAGCGGGGCATCGGCTTCGTCTTCCAGCACTACGCGGCGTTCAAACACCTGACCGTGCGCGACAACATCGCATTCGGTCTCAAGATCCGCAAGCGACCCAAGGCCGAGATCGAGGCCAAGGTCGACGAACTGCTCGACGTCGTCGGCCTCACGGTGTTCCAGAAGCGTTTCCCCGCACAGCTGTCCGGCGGTCAGCGGCAGCGGATGGCGCTGGCCCGGGCACTTGCCGTCGACCCGCAGGTGCTGTTGCTCGACGAGCCCTTCGGTGCCCTTGACGCGAAAGTCCGCGACGACCTGCGCCGGTGGCTGCGCCGCCTGCATGAGGAGACCCAGGTGACAACGGTCCTGGTCACCCACGACCAGCAGGAGGCGCTCGACGTCTCCGACCAGATCGCGGTGCTCAACAAGGGGCGCATCGAGCAGGTCGGCACCCCCGACGATCTCTACGATCGGCCGGCCAACGAGTTCGTCGCGTCATTCCTCGGTTCGACCTCGCGCCTCAACGGGGAGCTGGTGCGCCCGCACGACATCCGCATCGGCCGCAGCCCCGAGCTCGCGCTGCCCGCCGCCGATCCGACGCTGGACACCGGCGTCATCAAGGCCACCGTGCAGCGGGTGGTGAATCTCGGCTTCGAGACCCGGGTGGAGCTCACCTCGGATCCCGCGGGTGAGGAGTTCGTCGCACAGATCACCCGCGGCGACCAGAACGCGCTGGTCCTCAAGGCCGGCGAGACCGTGTACGCGCGGGCGACCAAGGTGGCGGCGCTGACCCGCGCGTGACGCCCTGTCTCAAGGGACAAGCGTCGGCGCCGAACCGTCGGCCGGCCTCGGCGGGGCGCGGCGGGCAGCGCCACCTCGGCCGCTACCGGACGTTCGGGATCTGCTCGGTGTCGGCCGAATACGTGGCCCGCAGATACCGGTCCACCACCGCGTCGACGAGTGTCGGATGCGTTCCGATCGGCCCGGCGACCAGGGAGTCCGGGGCCAAGCGGTCCAGCGCCGTCTCGACCCGCTCGGTGAGCAGGCCCGCCGACAGGAAGTAGGGGCTCACCGCGATCCGGTGCACCCCGGCATGGCGCAGTCGGCGGATCGCCGTGCGGAGTCGGATGTCGCCGACACCCAGTTGGGTCGCCAAGACCACGTCGACGGGACGGTGCAGACGCGTCGACAGTTCCACGGCGCGCCGCCGCACGACGAGTTCGGCGGCGGGGTTGGTGGAGCCGACGGCGGTGACGATGATGCCGTCGTCGTCGCCGAGCCCGGCTTGACTCAGGCGGTCGGCGAGCGCCTCGGTCAGGGCGGTGGTGCCGACGATGTCGGTGGTGACCGGCCGGGCGGCACAGCGCGATTGGGCGATGATCGCCGGCAGGTCGACGTCACTGTGATGGCCGGGTGCCAGCAGCAGCGGGACGACGACACAGTCGCCGCCCAGTGCGGCGAGCGCCTCGGTCACCGACGGCGCGTTGAGATCGAGGAACGCCAACCGCACGTCAGTCGCTGGAAGTCGTTGGGCGACGGCGTATCTCACCCGTCCGGCGGTGTCGGCGAAGCGAGGGTCGCGGCTCCCGTGGGCGGCCAGCAGCAGCGCCCGGCTCACACCGGTGCGGGTGCGGACAGGTGCAGCGGAGCGAGGGCATCGCCGACGAGGCCCGCCGCGAGCGTGTTGCCGCCCTGCGGATCGATCAGCAGGAAGCTGCCCGATTCCCGGCTCACCTGATAGTCGTCGGCCGGCAGCGGTTGCGCGGTCTGTACCGAGATCCGCCCGATCTGGTTGAGCTCCAAGGAGTCCGGTGCCGGCGCGAGGGCGAGGTTCTGCTCGTCGAAGAGCACGTCGATCGCCCCGACGATCGCCTGGGTGGTCGTCGTGCCGTGCTTGAGCAGCAGTCGCGCGCCCGGGCGCAGCGGCTTGTCGGCGAGCCAGCACACCGTGGCGGTGAACTGCTGCGTCGGTTCCGGCGCGTCCGCGACGGCCGCGATGAGATCGCCGCGCGAGATGTCGACGTCGTCGGCGAGGAGCAGTGTGACGCTGCGGCCGGTGTGCGCGGTCGCCAATTGCCCGTCGGCGGTGTCGATCTGGGTGACGGTGGTGCGGGTGCCGCTGGGCAGCACGACGATCTCGTCACCCACCGACACCCGGCCGGCCGCGATCTGCCCGGCGTAGCCGCGGTAGTCGGGGAACTCCGCGGTGCGCGGGCGGATGACGTACTGCACGGGGAACCGCAGACCCACCTCGTGGCGTTCGGTGACATTCGGCACCGTCTCGAGGTGTTCGATCAGGGTGGGTCCGTCGTAGTACGGGGTGTTCTCCGAACGGGTCGCGACATTGTCGCCGTGCAGGGCGGAGACCGGGATCGCGGTGATCTGATCGGCGGTCCACCCCAGGGACGCGGTGAGCTCGGCGAACTCCCGTGAGATGTCGGCGAACACCGATGCGGCGTCGTCGACGAGGTCGATCTTGTTGACCGCGAGCACGAGCTGCGGCACACCGAGCAGCGCCATCACCGCGGCGTGCCTGCGCGTCTGCGCGACCACGCCGTTGCGGGCGTCGACCAGCAGCATCACCAGCTGGGCCGTCGACGCCCCGGACACCGTGTTGCGGGTGTATTGCACGTGGCCGGGGGTATCGGCGAGGACGAACGACCGGGCGGGCGTGGCGAAGTAGCGGTAGGCGACGTCGATGGTGATGCCCTGCTCGCGCTCGGCGCGCAGACCGTCGACGAGCAGCGACAGATCAGGGGTGGCCAGGCCACGGTCCACCGACGCCTTGGTGACGGCGTCGATCTGGTCGGCCAGCACCGACTTCGTGTCGTAGAGCAGACGCCCGACGAGGGTGGACTTGCCGTCGTCGACGCTGCCCGCCGTCGCGATGCGGAGCAGATCGGGCACATGCCCCAGGGTGCCGGTGGCCATCAGAAATATCCTTCGCGTTTACGGTCTTCCATGGCGGCCTCGGACACCCGGTCATCACCCCGGGTGGCGCCACGTTCGGTCAGTCGGGAGGCGGCGACCTCGGCCAGAACGGCCTCGTTGTCGGCGGCGTCGGAGAGCACGGCGCCGGTCGACGAGCCATCGCCGACAGTGCGGTAGCGCACCGAAAGGCGCTGCAGCACTTCCCCCTCGCGGGGGCCGCCCCACACACCCGGGGTCATCCACATGCCGTCCCGCAGGTAGACGTCGCGGTCGTGTGCGTAATAGATCGACGGCAGCAGCACCTGCTCGCGGGCGATGTAGCGCCACACGTCGAGCTCGGTCCAGTTGCTCAGCGGGAAGACGCGGACATGCTCACCGGGGGCGTGGCGACCGTTGTAGAGATTCCACAGCTCGGGCCGCTGCCGCTTGGGATCCCACTGGCCGAAGGCGTTGCGCAGCGAGAAGATCCGCTCCTTGGCCCGGGAGCGTTCCTCGTCGCGGCGGCCGCCGCCGAAGACGGCGTCGAACCGGTTCTCGGTGATCGCGTCGAGCAGGGGGATCGTCTGCAGCGGATTGCGGACCCCGTCGGGTCGCTCGGTCAGGCGGCCGTCGGCGAGGTAGTCCTCGACCTTGGCCACGTGCAGCCGCAGATTGTGCCGCCCGACCACCTGATCGCGGAACTCCAGCACCTCGGGCAGGTTGTGCCCGGTGTCGACGTGCAGGAGCGAGAACGGCAGCGGCGCGGGCCAGAACGCCTTGAGCGCCAGGTGGAGCAGGACGGTGGAGTCCTTGCCGCCGGAGAACAGGATGACGGGGCGCTCGAACTCGCCCGCCACCTCACGGAAGATGTGGATGGCCTCGGATTCGAGGGCGTCCAGGGTGGTGAAATCGTCGGACTCGGTGACGAGCCGACCGGCCGGGGTGTCGGTGATGGTCATGCGTGCAGCCCACATTCTGTCTTGGCGCGGCCGGCCCAACGGCCACTGCGCGGATCGGATCCGGGTTCGGGTTTGGCGGTGCACGGGGCACAGCCGATCGACGGATAGCCTTCGTCGACAAGCGGATTCACCAGGACGCCGTGGGCGTCGAGGTAGTCCTGCATCTGCTCGTCGGACCACGGCGCGAGGGGATTGATCTTCACCAGCCCGAAGCCCTCGTCGAACGAGATGAGCGGGGCGTTGGCGCGGGTCGGCGCCTCGACCCGCCGGATGCCGGTGACCCAGGCGTCGTAGCCGGCCAGACCCGACCGCAGCGGGACCACCTTGCGCAGCCGGCAGCATTCACCGGGGTCGCGGGCAAACAGGTTGCGGCCCAACAGATCGTCCTGCTCGGTGACACTGTGCTGGGGGGTCAGGTTGACGATCTCGACGCCGTAGACGGCCGCCACCGCGTCACGAGTGCCCAGGGTCTCGGCGAAGTGATAGCCGGTGTCGAGGAACAGCACCTTGACCGGATCACCGCCGAGCAGCTCCCGGTCCATGTGCTTGACCGCGAGGTCGACGAGAACCGCATCCTGCATGTTCGACGCGACGACGACGTTGGTGCCGAACGTGCGCGCCGTCCAGGCCAGCAGTTCCCCGGCGGTCGCATCGGGACCGAGCTCCTCGGCACCCGATGCCGCGATCGCCCGCAGCTCATCCTCGGAGTGCCGGCGGCCGACGCGTTCGGCCGCATTCGTGATGGTCATCGCAGCAACTCCTCATCTGCGCGAACGGCCCACTGCGCGAAGCGTTCTCCCTCGTCGCGGTGCGCGACGAAGTTGCGCGCCACCCGCTCGATGTAGTCGCCGAGCTCAGCGGAGGTCACCTTGTGCTGGCGGAGCTTGCGGCCGAAACCGGAATCGAGACCGAGGCTGCCGCCGAGATGGACCTGGAAGCCCTCGGTCTGTCCGCCGTTGCCGTCCTCGACGAGCTGTCCCTTGAAACCGATGTCGGCGATCTGTGCGCGCGCACACGAGTTCGGGCAGCCGTTGATGTTGACGGTGATCGGGACGTCGAGAGCGGAATTGATGTCGGCGAGCCGCTCCTCCAGCTCGGGCACGAGCGCCTGCGAGCGCTTGCGGGTCTCGACGAAGGAGAGCTTGCAGAATTCGATCCCACTGCATGCCATCAGATTCCGGCGCCAGTTGGTCGGCCGGCCGGAGAGACCGAAGGCTGCCAGCTCATCGATCAGGGTGTCGACGTTCTCGTCCGGGACGTCGAGGACGATCAGCTTCTGGTACGGCGTGAACCGGATCCGGTCCGAGCCTGCGCGCTGCGCGGCGTCGGCGACGGCCACCAGCTTGGTGCCCGAGACCCGGCCCGCGATCGCGGCGAAACCGACGGCGTTGCGCCCGTTCTTGAGCTTCTGCACGCCGACATGATCACGGGGAGCGGTCAGCGGCTCGGGTGCCGGGCCGTCGATCAGCTTGCGGTGCAGGTATTCGTCCTCGAGGACCGTGCGGAACTTCTCGATGCCCCAGTCCTTGATGAGGAACTTCAGCCGCGCCTTGGTCCGCAGCCTGCGGTAGCCGTAGTCCCGGAAGATCCCGACCACGGCCTCCCACACGTCGGGCACCTCGTCGAGCGGAATCCACGCGCCGACCCGTTGCGCCAGCATGGGATTGGTGGACAGGCCGCCGCCGACCCACAGGTCGAGGCCCGGGCCGTGCTCGGGGTGGACGACACCGATGAAGGCGATGTCGTTGATCTCGTGGGCCACGTCCTGCAGACCCGAGATGGCGGTCTTGAACTTGCGCGGCAGATTCGAGTACCGCCGATCGCCGATGTAGCGCCGGACGATCTCGTCGATCGCGGGTGTGGGATCGAGGACCTCGTCGACGGCCTCCCCGGCCAGCGGCGAGCCGAGTACCACGCGCGGGCAGTCGCCGCACGCCTCCGTGGTTTTGAGACCGACCGCTTCGATGCGTTCCCAGATGGTGGGGACGTCCTCGATGCGGATCCAGTGATACTGGACGTTTTCGCGGTCGGACAGATCGGCGGTGTCGCGGGCGAACTCGATCGACAGCTCGCCGAGGGTGCGCAACTGCTCGACGGTCAATGCGCCGGCATCACACCGGATCCGCATCATGAAGTGGTTGTCTTCGAGGATGTCGATGTTCTCGTCACCGGTCCAGGTGCCGTCGTAGCCTTCCTTGCGCTGGGTGTAGAGACCCCACCAGCGCATCCGGCCACGCAGATCCTGCTTGTCGATCGCGTCGAAGCCACGCTTGGCGTAGATGTTCTCGATCCGGGCGCGCACGTTGAGCGGGTTGTCGTCCTTCTTGACCTGCTCATTGGGGTTCAGCGGCTCCCGGTAGCCGAGCTTCCACTGGCCTTCGGAGCGCCGTTTGACCGGCCGCGGCCGCCGCGCCGGACGGTCACCGGTGGCGCGGGCCGCCCGCGCACGCCGTTCACCGGCCGCGTGGGTGCGGGCAGCGGGCTTCTCGGGCGCGCCGTTCGGCGGCTCGGGGGCGGTGTCGCCGGTGGTGGTGACATCGGTGGTGGACGTCATGGAGTCTCCTGATGCCGGGCACGCACGTGCACCGGCGTGATCGCACGGTCTGGGCTGTGACGTGACGGCATTCCCGCGACAAATGTCAGGCGGGGAACTCTCGGGGCCTTCCGTCGTCTAGAGACGACAGTTCGCGCTGCAGACGCGCTTGAGATCGACGTGGCGCCGCGCCGCGAGCCACACCCCGGGGAAATTCACGGTGCCCATACTGCCACGCGACCGCACCCGACGTCTACTTGGGAATACTTTCCACCATCGTGAGGCAAAGTCGGAATGCGGCGAGTGTGCCGCGCGGGTGGTGCCTGGCCAGGCCATTCGGCCGGGTGTCCCGGCCCGGCCGGCCCGGTGCATCATGGTCACGTGCAGACCCAGTCCCCGTCGGTGCCCGCCGACCTCGCCGACGCGGCCGCCACCGCCGACCTCGCCGACGCGGCCGCCACCGCCGACCCGTCGGTGCCGTTGGGGCTCTACCTGCACGTGCCGTTCTGCGCGACCCGATGCGGATACTGTGACTTCAACACCTACACCGCGGGAGAGTTGGGCACCTCGGCGTCGCCGGAGTCCTGGTTTGTGGCGGTGGACCGCGAGCTCGAGCTGGCGGCCGCGACATTCGGGGTGCCCCGGCCGGTGTCGTCGGTGTTCGTCGGCGGCGGCACCCCGTCGCTGCTGGGTGGCGCCGGTCTGGCGCGGCTGCTCGGCGCCGTGCGGGACCATTTCGAGCTGGCCCCCGACGCCGAGGTGACCACCGAATCCAACCCGGAGTCGACCTCGCCCGCCTTCTTCGCCGCACTGCTCGACGCCGGGTTCACGCGGGTCTCGCTCGGTATGCAGTCGGCTGCCGACCATGTCCTTGCGGTGCTCGACCGCACCCACACACCGGGCCGGGCCGTCGCGGCCGCGCGGGAGGCCCGCGCCGCGGGCTTCGCCCACGTGAACCTCGACCTCATCTACGGAACGCCGGGCGAGTCCGCCGCCGACCTTGACGCCAGTCTCGCGGCCGTCCTCGACGCCGGCGTCGATCACGTGTCGGCGTACGCGCTGATCGTGGAGGACGGCACCGCGCTGGCCCGCCGGGTGCGTCGCGGTGAGCTGCCGGCCCCGGACGACGACGTCCTGGCCGCGCGCTACCGGCGGATCGACGAGCGGCTGCGCACAGCCGGATTCGACTGGTACGAGGTGTCCAACTGGGCGCGGACCCCGGCCGCGCGCTGCCACCACAATCTCGCGTACTGGCACAGCACCGATTGGTGGGGGATCGGCCCGGGCGCCCATTCCCACGTCAACGGGGTGCGCTGGGCCAATGCGAAACACCCGGCGCGCTACGCCCGCACCCTCGCCGACGGCGAGCTGCCGGTCGTCACACACGAGGTTCTCGACGCGGCCGACCGGCACACCGAGGCCGTCATGCTCACCACCCGGTTGCGCACCGGGCTGCCGGTGGCGATCCTCGACGTGGCTGAGAAGGCCTGCGCGGAGGACTTCGTCGGCCGCGGACTGCTCACCCGTGCGGGGGCAGGTTACGTGCTGACCGACGCCGGACGCCTGCTGGCCGACGCGGTGGTGCGTGACGTGCTGATCGCCGGGGAGCGCTGAGTCATCCGCCGGATCACCACCGTTGCGGCGGCGGTGGCGTCCACCCGACGGTGCGGACCGGGCGACGATGCGCGCCGCCCGGCGGCCCGTCGGGCGCCAGCGGTGGACCGGCCGCGAACTGCTCGTCGATCGTCGGGGCGCCGGGCCGGAGATCGAAGACGTCGAGATCAAGCATCCGGGCGTGCACGATCGGGCGGTTGCGCAACGCCGAGCGCACGGCCCGGTGCAGACCGTCCTCCAGATACTGCTGACCACGCCAGCGCACGACATGGGCGAAGAGGTCGCCGTAGAAGGTGGAATCCTCGCTGAGCAGCTTGTCCAGGGCCAGGACGGTGGTGACCGTGATCAGCTCGTCGAGCCGGAACTGCCGGGGCGGAATCTTGGCCCAGTGGCGCGGGGACAGACCGTGATCGGGGTAGGGCTTGCCCTCGAGTACCCCTTTGAAGATCATCGCAACGCCTTCTCGTGACCGGTTTCGTAGAATGAATCCCACTCACTCTAGGGGACGAGAACGCGAACCGAGGAGGTCCGGCCGGTGTCGAGTACCGATGAACGCCGCTTCGAGATTCTTCGGGCCATCGTCACGGACTTCGTGTCGACCCAGGAACCGATCGGCTCCAAGGCGCTCGTCGAGCGCCATCAGCTCGGGGTGTCGAGTGCCACCGTCCGCAACGACATGGCCGTCCTCGAGGCCGAGGGCTACATCGCCCAGCCGCACACCAGCTCGGGCCGGGTGCCCACCGACAAGGGCTACCGGATGTTCGTCGACCGCATCAGCGACATCAAGCCGCTCTCCGCGGCCGAACGGCGGGCCATCCTCTCGGTCCTCGACTCCGGCGTCGACCTCGATGACGTGCTGCGTCGGTCGGTGCGGTTGCTCGCCCAGCTGACCCGGCAGGTCGCCGTCATCCAGTACCCGGTGCTGTCGACGGCGACGGTCCGCCATCTGGAGATCGTGACGCTGACCCCGTCCCGGCTGCTGCTGGTCGTGATCACCGACACCGGCCGCGTCGAGCAACGGATGGTCGGTCTGTCCGGCGACCTCGACGACGCCGACACCGCCCGCCTGCGCGACATGTTCTCGGCCGCACTGCACGGCAAACGCCTGGAGGCGGCATCGGTCGCGGTCGCCGAGTTGGCCAACGAGGCGCCCGCCGACATCCGCGACGCCGTGGTCACCGTGGCCACGGTCCTGGTGGAGACGCTCGTCGAGCGCGGTGAGGATCGACTCGTCCTCGGCGGCACGTCGAATCTGGCCCGGTCGGCCGCGGATTTCGCGCCCGCCATCGGCGGCATGGATTCGGTGCTCGAGGCACTCGAGGAACAGGTGGTCGTGCTGAAACTGCTGGCGACGAGTCAACGGATGGGCCGGGTCACCGTGCAGATCGGGGAGGAGACGCAGACCGAGAACCTGCGTGGCACCTCGGTGGTCTCGACGGGGTACGGTGCTTCGGGCACGGTGTTCGGCGGCGTCGGTGTGGTGGGCCCCACCCGGATGGACTATCCGGGAACCATCGCCTCGGTCGCCGCCGTTGCCAAATACGTGGGTGAGGTGCTGTCCGAACGGTGACGGCCGGGTGGACCGGACGTACCGGGCAGCGCGCCGAAGGGTCGGCCGGGCCCGATGAGCCCGGCGGAGACATTGAGTGTTGAGAACGAAGGACCGAGACGACCGTGGCGACTGACTACTACGGAATCCTGGGCGTGGCCAAGAGCGCCACGCAGCAGGAGATCAAGCGGGCCTACCGCAAGAAGGCCATGGAGCTGCATCCCGACCGCAATCCGGGCGAGGAGGATCGCTTCAAGGAGGTGTCCACCGCCTACGAGGTGCTCAGCGACCCGGAGAAGAAGCGCATCGTCGACGCCGGTGGCGACCCGCTCGCCGGTCCCGGCGGTGGCGCCGGCTTCAGCGGCTTCGGCGGGGGTGGTCTCGGCGATGTGTTCGAGGCATTCTTTGGCGGCGGTAGCGGTGGTTTCGCCGGTGGTTTCGGTGGCTCCCGGGGCCCGCGTTCGCGGGTCCAGCCGGGTGAGCCGGCACTTGTCGGGGTCGAACTCGACCTCGCCGAATGCGCGTCCGGGGTCAACAAGGAGATCAGCGTCGACACCGCGATCCTGTGCGACATGTGCCGCGGCTCCGGCGCCGCGGGGGACAGCAAACCCCTCACCTGCGATACCTGCCGGGGTGCCGGCGAGATCCAGGCGGTGCAGCGCTCGCTGCTCGGTCAGGTCATGACGGTCCGGGAATGTCCCACCTGCCACGGCATCGGCGAGATCATCCCGGATCCGTGCGCCAAGTGCGGTGGCGACGGGCGGGTCCGCTCCCATCGGACGATGACCGTACGCATTCCGGCCGGCATCGAGAGCGGCATGCGGGTACGGCTGGCCGGGCAAGGGGAGGTCGGCCTCGGCGGCGGGCCCGCCGGCGACCTGTACGTCGAGGTCAGCGAACGTCCGCATGACGTCTTCATCCGTGACAAGGACGATCTGCACTGCACGCTACGGGTCCCGATCGTGGCGGCCGCACTCGGCGCCGCCTTCGAGGTCCCGACCATTCTGGGTGACTCGGTGACGGTGACCATCGACCCCGGCACCCAGCCCGGCCAGGTCGTCACGCTGCGTGGGCAGGGGATGCCGCACGTCAACAGCGGGGTGCGCGGCACCTTGCACGTGCACCTGGACGTGACCGTTCCCACCAAGCTCGACGCGGCACAGACCGAGGCCCTCAACCGGTTCCGGGATGTCTCCGACGACGAGGTCGAGCTGGTCACGACATCGGCCTCGGCTGCCCCGGGTGGACTGTTCTCGCGGCTGCGCAACGCCTTCGCGCGGTGATCGGGAGCCGGTGAGTCCGCCGCTGTTCTGGCTCGACCAGGTGCCCGCAACCGGTACCTGCGCGACGCTGTCGGGGCCCGAAGGGCGCCATGCCGTCACCGTCACCCGGCTCCGCGTCGGCGAGACCGTGCTGCTCGGCGACGGCGCCGGGTCGGTTGCCACCTGTGAGGTCACCGCCATCGACGGCAAGGACCGACTGCGTGCTCACGTCCGTCGCTTCGACTTCGCCGACCGGCCGCGCCCCCAGGTCACCGTGGTGCAGGCGCTGCCCAAATCCGAACGGTCCGAGCTCGCCGTGGATCTGGCCACCGAGGCCGGTGCCGATCGCATCATGCCGTGGCAGGCTGCGCGCTGTGTCTCGCGGTGGACCGGCAAGGCCGACAAGGGGGTCGCGAAGTGGCGGGCCGCGGCCGGTGCCGCGGCCAAGCAGAGCCGACGTGCCTGGATCCCCGAGGTCACCGCACTCGCCTCCACGACCGACGTGCGGGCCCGCTGCGCCCAGGTGGTCTCCGACGGCGGCGTGGTCGCCGTCCTGCATGAGGAGGGTGCGGTCCGGTTCGGTGATCTCCCGTTTGCGCAGGCCCGTGAGATCGTGCTCGTCGTCGGACCCGAGGGCGGGCTCGACGACTCCGAGATCATCGACCTGCAGGCGCTCGGCGGACAGGCGACCCTGCTCGGCCCCGAGGTGCTGCGGACCTCGACGGCCGCGGCCGTCGCCCTGGGGGCGATCGGGGTGCTCACCGACCGGTGGGCCCGATGACCCCGGACCCGGGGACCGCGGCGCGACGGGTGCGGGTCCGCCGCACGACCATCGCCTACGGAGACGAGCCCGCACAGTTCGGCCATCTCTATCACGCCGCCGACGGGGCCGATGTGCCGGAACGGATGCGGCCGGTGATGCTGATCCATGGCGGCTACTGGACCACCGAGTTCTCGCTGACGATCCAGTCGGCGATCGCCCGGCACTACGCCGAATGCGGTGCCTTGGTCTGGAACGTCGAATACCGCCGGGTCGGCGAGCCCGGCGGCGGCTGGCCCGGGACCGGCCGCGACGTGCGCGCTGCCCTGGCGGCCTTCGCCGGTGCAGTGCGAAAGACCTTGCCGGACTGGATTTCTCCGCGCGTCGACTGGAATTCGGTGGCCGTGGTGGGACATTCGGCCGGTGGACAGCTCGCGGTGTGGGCGACGGCGACGCTCGGCGCCCGCCCGGGCACCGCCCGGGTGGATCTGGTGGTGGCCCAGGCTGCCGCCCTCGACCTGGTGTCGGCGGGCCGGCTCGCGCGGCCTTCCGTACGCACCCTGATGGGCGGCTCCCCCGACGACGTGCCGCAGCGCTACCGCGACGCCTCACCGATCGAGCAGCCGCCCTTCGACGCGCACGTCCTGGTCATCCACGGCGCCGCGGACACCACGATCGAATGTGCGGCGAGCCGCGCCTACGTCGAGACGGTGGCCGCGCGCGGGCAGTCCGTCGAGCTCGTCGTCGTGCCCGGAGAGGGCCACGATGTCTTCGTCGATCCACGCAGTGCCGGCAACCGGCGCACACGTCGGGAACTCGGGTTGTAGCGATGGGTGCGGTGGCGGGAACATTCGACCGACGGCGGGTGGTGTGGGCACGTCAGGGTCTCCGTCGTCGCCCCGGCCCGGATACACTCGAAGTCCATCGGGCCCCGACGACCAACAGGAGTGATCTGATACGTGAGTGACGACAACCCCGACGTGAGCGCGCCGAGGCGCGGTACTCCAGCGGGCAGCCCTGTGGTCACCTCCAACGTGGAAGTCCCTCCCGGGGTCGTGTTCGGGTTGCTCGGGGCCAGCGATGTGAATCTGCGCACCCTCGAGCAGCTGCTCCCCGCCGACCTCCACGTGCGCGGCAACCGGATCACGGTCAAGGGCACCTCGGCCGATGTCGCAGCGTCGGAGAAGGTGATCGCCGAGCTCGTCGACCTAGTCGGCCGCGGTACGCCGCTGACCCCGGACCTGGTGCGCCACAGCGTCTCGATGCTGGCAGCCGGCGAGAATGCCTCCCCGGCGCAGGTGCTCTCGCTCGACATCCTGTCGCGGCGCGGGAAGACGATCCGGCCCAAGACGCTGAACCAGAAGCGCTACGTCGACGCGATCGACGACCACACCATCGTGTTCGGTCTCGGGCCGGCCGGCACCGGCAAGACGTACCTGGCGATGGCCAAGGCCGTCCAGGCGCTGCAGGCCAAGAGCGTCACCCGGATCATCCTCACCCGCCCGGCCGTCGAGGCCGGTGAGCGGCTGGGCTTCCTCCCCGGCACGCTCAGCGAGAAGATCGACCCCTACCTGCGGCCGCTGTATGACGCATTGCACGACATGATCGACCCCGAGTCGATCCCGAAGCTGATGGCGGCCGGGGTGATCGAGGTCGCGCCGTTGGCATTCATGCGCGGCCGCTCGCTCAACGACTCGTTCATCATTCTCGACGAGGCCCAGAACGCCACCGGCGAGCAGATGAAGATGTTCCTCACCCGCCTCGGATTCGGCTCCCGGATGGTCGTCACCGGCGACGTCACCCAGGTGGATCTGCCGGGCGGGGCGCAGAGCGGGCTGGTGGCGGCGCGACGCATCCTCGACGGAGTCGACGACATCCACTTCGCGACGCTCACCAGCGCCGATGTGGTGCGCCACCGCCTCGTCGCCGACATCGTCGACGCGTACGGGCGCGCCGAGGAGGCCACCCGGACCACCGAACGATTCCGAGATCCGGACCGCCTGCACGGCAATCGGGCGGCGCGTCGGGGCGCACATCAGGGCCGGCGCACATGAGTGTCGAGTTCGCCAACGAGTCCGGTGTCGAGGTCCCTGCGGACCTCGTGATCGCGGCCGCCCGCTTCGCCGTCGAGGCGATGGATGTGCATCCGGCCGCCGAACTGTCGCTGCTGTGCGTCGACGAGTCGACGATGACCGACCTGCATGTGCAGTGGATGGATCTGCCCGGCCCGACCGATGTGATGAGCTTTCCGATGGACGAGCTCGTCCCGGGGGGCCGCCCCGATGCCGCCGACCCCGGCCCCGCCATCCTCGGCGACATCGTGCTGTGCCCGGAGTTCGCCGCGCGCCAGGCGAAGGACGCCCGCCGGTCGTTCGAGAACGAGCTCGTCATGCTGACCGTCCACGGGGTGCTGCACCTGCTCGGCTACGACCACGCCGAACCGCAGGAGAAGGCCGAGATGTTCGGTCTGCAGCAGACGATCATGGACGGCTTCTACGAACATCGTCGGGATCAGGAGCGGGCGCGTCGCCAGACCGACCGCGACACCCGGCTGCTCAGCAATATCGGGTTTACCGAACCTGCCGAGGCGACGGGGGATATCACCGGGGGTGAGCAGAGCCCGGATCGCGGTCGTGGGGCGGGCTCGTCGCAGCCGTGACGAGCACCGGTGAGATCTGGGCGGTCGCCGTGGTGGTCGTCCTGGTCCTGGGCAGCGGTGTGTTCGCGGCGATCGACACGGCGATCTCGACGGTCTCGATCGCCCGGGTCGAGGACATGGTCAAAGAACACCGCCCGGGTGCGCAGCGGTTGATCGTGGTGTTGGACGCCCGGGCCACCTACGTTGCGCTCGCGGTCTTGTTGCGGGTCGTCGGGGAGACGGCGGCGACGGCGATCGTGGCGGTGATGGTGGTCGGCGAGATCGGGGTCAGGTGGGGTCTGGCGGTGACCGTCGCGGGGATGGCGGTGGTCTCCTACATCGCCGCAGGTGTCGGTCCCCGGACACTCGGTCGCCAGCATGCCTATTCGATAGCACTCGGCTCCGCGGTGATTCTTCCGGCACTCGGGGTGCTGTTGCGGCCGGTGACGCGTCTGTTGATCCTGATCGGCAATGCGCTCACCCCGGGCAAGGGGTATCGCAACGGGCCGTTTGCCACCGAGGTGGAGCTGCGGGAGGTCGTCGACCTCGCCGAGGCCCGCGGGGTGGTCGCCGCCGACGAGCGCCGCATGATCCAGTCGGTCTTCGACCTCGGCGACACCAATGCGCGGGAGGTCATGGTGCCGCGCCCGGAGATGATCTGGATCGAGGAGGACAAGACCGCCGCGCAGGCGACCAGCCTCGCGGTGCGCAGCGGACACTCCCGGATCCCGGTGATCGGGGAGAACCCCGACGACATCCGTGGTGTGGTGTATCTGAAGGATCTCGTCGAGCTCGGGCTCACCGATGACCCGCGCACGGTGAAGGTGGTCGACGTGATGCGGGCGGCCGAGTTCATCCCGGATTCCAAACCTCTCGACCGGGTACTCGACGACATGCAGCGGCGACGCAATCACATGGCATTGCTGGTCGACGAGTACGGCGGCATCGCGGGGCTGGTCACCATCGAGGACGTCCTCGAGGAGATCGTCGGCGAGATCACCGACGAATACGACTCCGGTGAGGTCGCGCCCATCGAGGATCTCGGTGACGGCAGCTACCGGGTGTCGTCGCGGCTGCCGGTGGAGGATCTCGGTGAGCTGTTCGACGTCGACATCGACGACGACGAGGTGGAGACGGTCGGCGGTCTCGTCGGCCTCGAGCTGGGCCGGGTGCCGTTGCCGGGGGCGCGGGTGGTCTCCCACGGCCTGCAGCTGATCGCGGAAGGCGGGCCGAACCGGCAGGGCCGCCAGCGGCTGACCTCGGTGCTGGTGTGCCGGGAGCCGGCGGCGAGGGGTACCGAGCAGCGGGCATCGAGAGAGCCGGTACCCGAACGGACCAAGGAGGCGATGTGAGCCGAGACGGCGTCGACCGAGAGACCGACGACCTCGACCCGGAGGATCAGAAACTGGTGGTTCTCGCGCGCGGAGCGCGCGGTCGTGCGCAGTCGCCGTCGGGGGCCGCGGTGCGCGACGGCGACGGCCGCACCTATGCCGGCGCCGACGTCGCGACCGCGACCCTGACGCTGTCGGCGTTGCAGGTGGCCATCGTGACCGCGCTCTCGAGTGGGGCCGAATCCTTCGAGGCGGCCGTCGTCGTCGCCGGTGCCGCCGACGATCCGGGCCGGGCCACCCTCGCCGAGATCAGCCCGGACGCGGCCGTCATCGTCACCGATGCGGCCGGGCGGGTGCGGGCCCGGGCCGGCGCCGCCGATCCCGGTGGGCGGTGACCCGCTGATGAGCGAATTCCGTTCCGGCTTCATCTGTTTCGTCGGTCGCCCGAATACCGGCAAGTCGACGCTCACCAACGCGCTGGTCGGTGAGAAGATCGCGATCACCTCCAACCGGCCACAGACCACCCGCCACACCATCCGGGGCATCGTCAACCGCCCTGATGCGCAGCTCATCCTCGTCGACACCCCCGGCCTGCACCGGCCGCGGACCCTGCTGGGGCAG
>JASGFO010000010.1:0-36587 GCA_047605505.1 Gordonia sp. (in: high G+C Gram-positive bacteria)
ATCGTCCTCGACGACGCCGACCTCCGCAGCGCCTGCGCGATGGCGGCGTTCGCCGTCGTCACCCACGCGGGCCAGGGCTGCGCGATCACGACCCGGCTGCTGGTGCCGCGGGAGAAGCTCGACGCGGCCATCACCGCCACCCGCGACGCCATGGCCGGGCTGCCGGCCGCCGACCCGGCCGCCGCGGGAACGATCTGCGGCCCGCTGATCTCGGCGCGGCAGCGCGAACGCGTCGAAGGCTATCTCGCGCTCGCCCGGGCGGAGGGCGGCACCATCGAGATCGGCGGCGGGCGCCCGGCGAACCTCGAGAAGGGCTTCTTCCTCGAGCCGACCCTGATCTCCGGTCTCGATAATTCCGCCCGGGTCGCACGTGAGGAGATCTTCGGCCCGGTGCTCGTGATCATCCCCCACGACGGCGACGCCGACGCCATCCGCATCGCCAACGACTCCCCGTACGGGCTGTCCGGGATGGTCTACGGCACCGACGAGGAGCGCCTCAACGCCGTCGTCGATGGGGTGCGCACCGGAACCATGGGCGTCAACGGCGGCATCTGGTATTCCGCCGACGTCCCGTTCGGCGGCTACAAGGCCTCCGGCATCGGCCGCGAGATGGGGGTCGCGGGCTTCACCGAATACCTCGAGTGCAAGGCCGTCGCCCGGCCCGTATGAACTCCCGACCATTCCGCTGGTCAAGTAGCCGCGACGAAGGAGCGGCGGATCGAGACCACCAACACCCGAAAGAGCAATCATGACTGCACGTTTCACCGGCAAGAACATCATCGTCACCGGCGCCGCCGGGGGCATCGGCGAGGCCTACGCCCGCGGGCTCGCCGAGGAGGGCGCGTCCGTCGTCGTCGCCGATCTCAACGACGAGGCCGGGGAGAAGGTCGCCGCCGATATCGGTGGCCGCTATCTGCACACCGATGTCGCCGACCCCGATTCCGCGCTCGCCCTGGCCGAGTTCGCGGCGCAGGACGGGCCGGTCCACGGCCTGGTCAACAATGCCGCAATCTACGGCGGAATGAGGCTCGATTTCCTCATCACCGTACCGTGGGACTACTACAAGAAATTCATGAGTGTGAATCTCGACGGCGCACTCAACGTGACCCGCGCGGTGTATCCGGCGATGACCGAGGGCGGCGCGATCGTCAACCAGTCCTCCACCGCGGCCTGGCTCTACAGCGGCTACTATGGTCTCGCCAAGGCCGGGATCAACAGCCTGACCTTCCAGCTGGCCACCGAATTGGGCGGCAACAACATTCGCGTCAACGCCATCGCCCCCGGACCCACCGACACCGAGGCCACCCGCACCACCACCCCCACCGAGATGGTCGCCGACATGGTGAAGCAGTTGCCGATCAAGCGCTTCGGGCAGGCCACGGATCATGTCGGCATGCTGAAGTTCCTCCTCAGTGACGAGGCGGGCTGGATCACCGGACAGATCTTCAACGTCGACGGCGGCCAGGTGTACCGGCCATGAGCGAGACCGTGTCCCTGGACTGCCCGTCGCCGCGCTCGCCCGTGGACCCCCCGCCCGTACGCCTGGGCTTCGTCGGCCTGGGCAACATCGGCGGGCCGATGGCGGTCAGCCTCGCCACCTGGCACGGCGGCCTGACCGTCTTCGACCTGTCGCCCGAGGCCGTCGACACAGTGGTCGGCGCCGGTGCGACGCCGGCGGATTCCCTCGAGGAGCTGGCCGCATGTGCCGACATCATCGGTATCTGTGTGGTCGACGACGCGCAGGTACGGGCCGTGGTCGGCGGACTGCTCTCGGCGAGCGCAGCGACGGGGAATGTCTCGGCGAGCGCAGCGACGGGGAATGTCTCTGGCGTGGCGCCGGGCACGATCATCACCGTGCATTCGACGATCTCTCCCGAGACCGCGACCGAACTCGCCGCGCAGTGCGCCGAGCAGGGGGTGATCCTGCTCGACGCACCGGTCTCCGGGGGCGCCCCGGGCGCCCAGCAGGGACGGCTGGCGATCATGGTCGGCGGCGATCGGGCCGCGTATCAGAAGCTCAAGGAGCCCTTCGCGTCGACCGCGGACCTGATCGTGCACGCGGGTGACGAGGTGGGCGCGGGCACCCGGATGAAGCTGGCGCGCAATCTGTTGCATTTCATCTCGTTCACCGCGGCCACCGAGGCCAGTCGGCTGGCCGAGGCCGCCGGTGTCGATATCGTGAAGTTGGGCACGGTGGTGCGCCACACCGACGCGATCACCGGCGGGGCGGGGGCGATCATGTTGCGCGACACCACCGCCGAGATCGCCCGCGACGACTTCTGGTACGGCGTGTTCACGCATGTCCGGGGGCTCGGCGAGAAGGATCTGTCGCTGGCGCTCGCGCTGGGCGATGAGCTCGGCGTCGACCTGCCGCTGGGCACCATCGCCCGCCGCGATCTCGCGGCGGGCCTGGGGGTTCCCCATCACGTAAGGAGAGAACGGTGACTGATCATCGCTACGGCGGCCGGGCGGCCGCGGGCAATCCCGGCGGCGGTCCGGGTTCGGAGCAGCGCGTGCGTGGCGTCGCGACGATGGCCGAGGTCTACGGCTGGGAGATGTCGGACGGGCCGGGCCTGCACTTCGCGCATACCGCCGATCAGCTCTTCGGCGAGGTATGGACCCGGGAGGGCCTGAGCACACGGGATCGTCGACTGCTGTTGCTCGGGGCGCTCGCGGCCGGTGGGCTCGCCGACGTCGCCGAGATCCAGGCGAGTGCCGCCCTGGGCAACGGGGAGCTGACGCCCGCGCAGCTCGAGGAGATCGCGGTGTTTCTGTGCTACTACGTGGGCTGGCCGCTGGGCACGAAGCTGAACATGAGCTTCGGCAAGGTCGCGGCCGACCACCAGAAGAAGGCCGCCGCGGCGGCACCGACCGACGACTGAGGGGCCGACGACCCGTGGTGCGCTTCACCGAACTGTCCGGCGGCAACGGCTGCTCGATCCTGAGTGCGACGCCGGGACCGGACCTGGCGGCGGCGGGCTATGACGAGACCGAGTACGCGGTGTCCGGTTCGGTCACCGGCCACAGTCGGGCAGGCCCGGTGGATGCGGCCGCGTTCACCACCCGCGTCGTCGTGCGGCGGCCACTCGCGGCCGCGGCGTTCAACGGCACCCTCGTCGTCGAATGGCACAACGTCAGCAGCGGCGTCGATGCGGCACCCGAATACACCTATCTCGCCGCGGAACTGGTGCGTGCGGGCTATGCCTATGCGGGGGTGTCGGCGCAGTACACCGGGGTCGTCGGCGGCGCCGGGTCGGTCGAGATCGAGACCGGCCGTGGCGGTCCGGCCGACCAAGACCCGGAACGCTATGGGGCCCTGCATCATCCGGGGGACGCCTACTGTCACGACATCTTCGCCGCGGTCGGGCGGGCGTTGGCGGAATCCGGCTCGGACGATGCGCATCCGCTCGCCGGGTTGCGGGTGCGGCACCGGATCGCGGTCGGCGAATCGCAGTCGGCGATGGCGTTGACCACCCATGTCAACGAATTCGCCGAGGTGCACGGGGTTTTCGACGGCTACCTGATCCACAGCCGGTGCGCGGGGGCGCTGCCGCTCGGCGAGGTGGGCACCGGGATCGACGTCTCGGCGGCGTTCGACGTGCCGCCGACACCGATCCGCGATGTCGGGATTCCGGTCCTGACGGTGCAGACGGAGACCGATATCCTGACGAACTTCCGCTATCACCTGGCGCGGCAACCGGATACCGATCGCGTGCGGACCTGGGAGGTCGCCGGCAGCGCGCACGCCGACCACGTGCAGATCGGTCCCTACGAGGACTATCTCGGCTGCCCGCAGCCGGTGAACCGGGGCCAGGTGCAGTTCGTGCTGCGCGCGGCACTGTCCCGGCTGCGCGGCTGGGTGGTCGGCGACGCCACGCCGCCGACCGCGGCGCCGCTGCAGTTGACCGCGGGCGGCACCGGGCCCGCCTTCGTCGTCGATGACATCGGCAATGTGTGCGGCGGGGTGCGGACCCCATCCGTCGATGCACCCACCCAGGTGCTCAGTGGTGTTGTCGCCGAGCCGGTGTCGCGGATCTGCCTGCTGTTCGGCTCGACGCTGCCGGTGGCCGCCGACATTCTGGCCGCGCGCTACGGCACACGGGCGACCTACCTGGAGCGCTATCGCGCGGCGGCCGACCGTGCGATCGACGCCGGGTTCGTGCTGCCCGCCGACCGTGATCTGCTCCTGGCCGACGCGCACCCGGAGCTGGTGCCGGAGTAGGATTCGCGACCGCCGGCGGCGATCCACATCCCACGTCGTCACCCTACGCAATCGTCTCGGCCAGGAATCGGTCGGTCGCCGCGTGAATCGACGGCGCCATGGCCGCGCCGACGTGACTGCCCGCGAACCATTCGACGTGACCATCCCAGTGCGCGTGCAGTTGTCGAGCTGCCGACAGCGATGTGACCCGATCGTTGAGAGCTGCCACGACCATCCGGTTCTCGGCCGTCGCCGTGGGTGTCAGCGCCAGTGGATCCATCACCGATGACACCGCGGTCACCGCATCTGCACGCATGAGGCCACCGAGTTCGCGGCCACGCCCGCCCGCCCGGTCCATGTGATGTGCCAGGGTGCCGTGCATATCGAGCATCGGCACCACCGCCATCACCTTCGAAACGCTCTCCAAACCGGAAACCACGGCGGCGATGGGTCCGCCCAACGAGGTCCCGGCCAGAATGATCTCGGCCGGTTCATAGGTGCCGATCCAACCGATGAGCGCGCGGATCTCGGCGATGGCACGGACGGTCAGCACCACGTTGGACAAGGGATCCATACCGGGGTAGGCGATTTGACGACGTCGTCGACCACCATGCGCGGGCAACACGGGAAACGCGACGTCGAAGTCCAAGACCCCGTGCAGATGTGCCGCCCGAAAGGAGTACATGTCGTCACTGCGACCCTGCGCGGCACCGTGTACCCAGATCAGCCACCGGCGGCCGGGCGTGCCCCGGCTCACCACCCGCACCGAGGACGCCGTCCCCGCGTACGGGTCGAGGCCGGCCACCGAGTCCGGCAGGGCGACGTCGCGAATATCGAAATCGATATGGTCGAATCGGGTGGTACCGAACGTTCTGCGCTGCCGGGACAATACGCGTGGTACGTCCGGTCGCCGATGAATACGCATACCCAGCTGTGCGAATTCGTCGGCGACACCTTCACAGCGATCGATGTAGGCGCCGATGACGGCCATCGGCGGGATGTTCCGGGTCACCGCGTTGATGGCAATGAAGAGCTCGTCGATCGCCGTCTCACCCACCACCAGCGGCCCGCGCCGGGACGGCGGCACCCCGGCCTCGGTGTCACCTCGGGCCGCAATCCAGGTGCTGGCCAACGCTCGCGGCAGCACGGCCCCGAAAAGACTCAACCGAGTTCCGAGCAGACCCCAATCGGTCACTGTTCTCCTTTGATCAGATCGGATTCGGACAGCGTGCCCGCCGCGCGCAGCGCGTGCTTCGTCTCGGCCAGCGCCTCGGCGATGCGTGCGAGAAAGCGGTGCGGGTCCGGCATCGACTCGGGTGTCGCGATCAGCCCCATGGATAAGGTGCCCGCATAACTGTAGGTGGTGAGGTTGACATCTGCGGGAGCAATCGCCAAGGCGAACGAAATCCATTCCGCCACCTCGATGTCGCCGATCCAGCGACGCTCCCGCGGTCCGGGCATGTTGGCGGTCGTGATCGTATTCATGATTCGCGGTGCCCGATGGGCCATGATCTTTCGGAATATTGGCGCCAGCCGACCGGTATAGGCGGTGACGTTCTCGGTGAGCTCAAAACCCACCTGCTTGCGCCGACGTACCGTCGCCGCGCAACTCTCGGCCGTCGCCGCGACCCGTTGCAGCGGATCGGCGATCTCGGTGTGCAAGTACGCGGCGGCCGTGGCGATCTCATTGCCATACGTCCGTGACGACGTGAGATCCCGGCACACCCCGAACACCGTGACCGACGGGTGGGTGAGGTCGTCGCCCCGCGCGGCCAATTCGGCGCGCATCGCCCCGGCGATCACACCATGCAATGCGCCATTCACCGTCGTCTCCATCGCGACGGCGATCCGCTGGATCTCGGCGAATGCAAGCCCAGCACTGGCACAGACGCGTTCCCCGCCACTCGGCGTGTTCAAACTGGTCCGGCGCACGGTCAGTGGTCGGGGGATGTGATGGACCGCCTCCGTTGCGCCGGTCTTCGCTGCGCGGGCGAAGTCGGTGACCACTGACGGGATCGCCCCGAACAGCCTGCGCGACTCCGCGCGCGCGGCCCGCGTCAGGTCAGCGGGCGCGGGCATCTGAGTCAGACAGATCGGTGCCGGGGCCACCTGTCCACCGGCCGTCGACGTTGCCGCGATCAGGGTGTTGAGTGCGGCCAGGCCGTCGGCGACCGCGTGATGGACTCGGACGACGACTGCCTGCCGAATGGCCCGCTCACCGAGTTCGCCCGGGGTCCCCGCGACGCCGCCGACGAGGGTCAGCGCCCAGAGCGGCCGGCGCCGGTCGAGTTGTGCCACGGCGAGTTCCGAGAGCAACTGATCGAGTTCGGTGCGCCCACCGGGCGCGGCCAATGTCCGCTCGTCCAGGTGGTTGCGCACATCGAAGTCCTCGTCGACCACCCAGAACGGCCGTGCCCGCCGGCCCGCGGCGCAGACAACCTTCTGGGTGGCGCGCGGGAACCTGCCGAGGTATCGCGGCAACACGTCCACCAGTTCGGCGAGCGTGACCGGCTGCCCACGCCGGCACGAGTCGAGGATCGCGACCTTCAGGGTGTGCATCGGCGTCGTCGGCGTCTCCATGTTGTACATGAGCGCGTCGGGACCGGAGAATCGTTCCATCGGTCAGCCCGGCGTCGATGGGTCGTCAGCCGGATCATCTCGGGCAAGAAGCCGTTTCACGACCTTACCGGTGGCATTGCGGGGAAGCTCGGTGAGAAAGTGCACATCGCGGGGCACCTTGAAACCGGCCAGGCGATCCCTGACGTGCTGCTTCAGTTCAGCGGCGGTCACCGTTGCGCCCGGGCGAGTCACGACGTAGGCGGCGAGTCGCTGGCCGAACCGGTCGTCGTCGACCCCGATCACCGACACCTCGGCCACGGCGTCGTGATCACCGAGGGCCTGCTCGATCTCCAGTGGGTAAACGTTTTCGCCGCCCGAAACAATCATCTCATCGTCACGACCGACGACATAGAGTCGGCCGCTCTCGTCAAAACGGCCGAGATCACCGGAGAGCATGTGCCTGCCCGCGAATTCCTTGGCATCGGTGGAGGTGTAGCCATCGAAGGCGGAATTGCTCGCGACGGCGACGCGACCAATGGCACCGACCGGCAGATCGTGTCCGGCGTCGTCAAGGATGCGGACGTCCGTGCCGGTCAGCGGTCTGCCCGCCGTCTCGGGCGCATCCCGCAGATCGGCCGGGGTGGCCGTTGCAATCAGCCCGGCCTCAGTGGCGTTGTAACTGTTGTAGACGACGTCGCCGAAGCGATTCATGAAGCCCAACACCGCGTCCGAGCGCATCCGCGAACCGCTGGCGGTGACAAACCGCAGATTCGGCACGCTGATTCGAGCGAGTTCCGCCGGCGGCAGATCCATGATGCGCTCGATCATCACCGGAACCACTGCGAGTCCGGTCGCGTGATGCTCCGCCACGAGTTCCATCGTCGCCTTCGGGTCAAACCGGCGTTGCATGATCATCGTCACGCTCATGGTGGACGCCACGGCCACCTGTCCGAATCCCCAGGCGTGGAACACCGGCGCGGCAATCACGATGGCTTCGCCGGACCGCCACGGGATGCGGTCGAGCATGGCGGCCAACGACGAGATATCCGTGGAGCCACCACGTTTCGCACCCTTGGGGGTGCCGGTCGTCCCCGATGTCAACAAGACGATCCGCCCGGCACGCAGCGGGCGGGCCGCGCGTTCACCGGCATGGGCGGCGATGAGACCCGCCAGGGTCCCGACGGTGTTCGGTCCCGGCGCGGCTGTCGGATCGGCCCAGGCGCGCAGACACCGTAGCGCGGGCACCTCAGCGGCCGCGGCAGACACCAGCGAGGCAAATTCATCGTCCACGATCAGCAGATCCACCCTCTCCCGTTTGATCACCTCGGCACATTGCGGACCGGCGAAACCCGTGTTGAGCAGAATCGCATCGGCGCCGATCCGGCTCGACGCGGCGAGTGATTCGATGAGGCCGCGATGATTGCGGCACATGATCGCGATCCGTGCGGGCGCACCGGGCCGGTGAGGCGACGGCGTGGCTCCGAGCACCTCGGTCAGTCCGGCGGCAAGTGCGTCGGTGCGCCGGTCGAGCTCCGCCCAGGTCAGCCGACCGACCTCGTCGATGAGTGCGACGTGGTGTGGCGTCCGGGCCGCAGCCAGCCCGATGCCGCTGACCGGTGACGGTCCACCGTGGCGACGCAGATTGAGCGCCATCCGCGCATAGCGATCCGGGCGGGCGACGCAACGCCCCGCGCCGGGACGGGCGGAGCCGAGGAAGCCACTGCGCAGGAGCACACGGATTGTCCAGACCACGCCGACCACGCGGCCGGGCACTGTCCGCAGCCGGCTGGTCATCTGCGGTCCGAACGGCCCGAGCAAGCGGGGACGCGACATGATCAGCCGACCACCGGAAACCGGCGTTCACGGGCGAGCCCGTCGAGTGCGTGCTGCATATGCTTACGGACCAGGGTATCAATCTGCTCGATGTCAGGGTCGTCGCCGAACTCGGCCCGGATATCGATCGGATCGAGAACCTCGGTGACCATTTTCGACGGGAGCGGCAGGTTGGGTGGCAGGCCCACCGTGAAACCAAACGGAAACCCGAACGTGATCGGTGCCGACTTGATCCGAAGGAGCCGATCCAGACCCAGAAGCCGGACGAGGCCCTCGCCACGCGTGATGAACAGCTGCGTCTCCTGGCCACCAATTGTGACGAGCGGGACAATCGGCACCCCGGCCGCCAACGCTGTACGGACGTAACCGGTACGCCCGCCGAAATCGATTGTCGCGTCAGCACTGCTGGGACGCATGACCTCCCAATCGCCGCCGGGGAACACAATGGTCGCGGCACCGCTTCGCAGCACTGTGACCGCATTCCGAGGGTGTGCGGCGACAAAACCGAACTTGGTGAAGAGCTGTTTGGCGCCCGGGACGAAGAGCACGTCATGGGCCAGGGTATAGAGCGGGCGGTCGATGCCGAACTGCCTCGCAAAGGCCACCGCGATCAATGGCACATCGAAGGCGGTGAGTCCTCCCGAGTGGTTCGAGACGATCAGTACACCGCCGGCCGGAATCTTGTCCATTCCGCGAACCTCGGATCGGAAATAACCCGTGGCGATCAACTCCAGTAACGGCAGGACCGCCCTGACCCATCCACTGCTGCGGCCGAGCTCGGCAGCAGCAGCCACGGATTCCCTCGATGCGTTGTCGTCCCCGCGTGCGGTCACACCCCTACCCCTGCCGACCAAAATTGAAACACGTTCTAGTTTAGCGTACCAGTTCCTCTGCCCAGGCGATGTCACGGCCAGGAGACGCACCGCGCGCACCTCACGGTGACGGATGGGGCGGATTCCCGATCCGAGGGCGACCGTGGGCGATCCCGGCCGGGGTAACGTCGGTCACATGTGTGATGACTCCGAACCGGCCCCGTTCAGCGCCGCCGAGGTCACCCGGGTGCGCACCCTCTGGCAGGACCTCGGTCTGCCCGGCCTGATCGATGTCCACACCCATTTCATGCCCCGCCAGGTCCTGGACAAGGTGTGGGCGTACTTCGACCGCGCCGGCCCGCTGCTCGGCCGCGAGTGGCCGATCACCTATCGGGCCGACGAGGATGCCCGGGTGGCCCGACTGCGGGCGTTCGGGGTGCGCGCGTTCTCGTCGATGCTCTATCCACACAAACCCGACATGGCGCAGTGGCTCAACGGCTGGGCCGCGGACTTCGCCGCACGGCATCCCGACTGCCTGCACACCGCAACCTTCTACCCGGAGCCGACGGCGGCGGAGTACGTGCGCGCCGCGATCACGGGTGGGGTACGGATCTTCAAGTGCCACATCCAGGTCGGCGATTTCTCCCCGCTCGATCCGCGGCTCGACGAGGTGTGGGCGCAGATCAGCGACGCGCAGGTGCCGGTGGTGATCCATTGCGGCTCGGGGCCCGCGCCCGGTCACCACACCGGGCCGGGCCCGATCGCCACGCTGTTGCGCCGATTCCCGGCCTTGCCGCTGATCGTCGCCCACCTGGGCACCCCCGAGTACGGCGAGTTCCTCGATCTCGCCGAGCGATATGCCAACGTGCGTCTGGACACGACGATGTCGTTCACCGATTTCACCGAGGCCCTGGCGCCCTATCCGGCCGATCTGCTCCCGCGCGTCGCCGATCTCGGCCACAAGATCCTGTTCGGGAGTGACTATCCGAACATCCCGTACCCGTACGCCCACGCGGTCGACGTGCTGACGCGCCTGCATCCGGCCGGCCGCGAACCGGATGCCGATTGGCTGCGAGATGTGTTGTACCGCAATGCCGCCGACCTGTTCTCCGGGCCTGCGGAACCCGCTTCCGCCAGCTGATCCGATGGGCCCACACGACGACCGGAATATCCGGTTTGGTAAGGCTTGGCTTGCTGGCGGACAACACGGTGAGGTCGTAGCCTTCTTGCTACCAGACCTTCTCTGCAGCCCGAGACCGCCGCCCGTCGACCACGACGGGCGGCGGTTCTTCGTTGCTCACCTCTTCGCGGCTCGCCGTCGAGTGCTCAGGCCTGAGCCGACTGCTCCGGACGCGCCAGGCGGGCCCGCACCTCGGGCCGCCGCAGCGGCGGCACCGTCGCGGGCGGCCGGCGGCGCTGGGGAAGCTGTCCGAGCAGCGTGGTGGTGGCCGCGGTCACGGCGCGAACCGCCACCTCGAACGCCTCCGCATTGGCCGCCGACGGCTGCCGGACACCGCTGACCTTGCGGACGTACTGGCGCGCGGCCGCCTCGATCTCCGCGGCCGTCGCCGGGGGTTCCAGGCCCCGCAGTTCGGTGATGTTGCGGCACATGCTGGCGTCCTCTTCGTCGGCGGGATTCTCGGGGTCAGTCGGCGATGCGGATGACCGCCTTCCCCAGGATCCGCCCCTCGGCGAGATCGGTCAACGCCCGCGGCAACTCCTCCAACGGGTAGGTGACGCTGACGGGCGGCCGCATGCCCGCGGCGATCATCTCGGTCAGATCGTCGTGCAACGACGCCGCGACCGGCTCGTCGGGGTGGGTCCGCAGATACTCGCCCCAGGCCGCGCCGACCACCGCGATGTTGCGGAACAGCACCCGATTGAGCTTGACCGTCGGGATGCCGCCCGCGGCGAAGCCGATGACCACATACCGACCGTCGGGGGCCACCTGGCGCAGCGCCTCGTCGAACACCTCACCGCCCACCGGGTCGATGAGCACGTCCACGCCCTCGGGCGCGAATTCCTTCAGCCGCGCTCCCCAGCCGTCGGCGAGGGCGACGACGTGATCGGCGCCGAGTCCCCGCAGCATCTCCTCGGCACCGCTGCGGTGCACGACCGCGACGACCGTGGCACCCATGGCCTTGGCCACCAGGATCGATGCGATGCCGACGCCACCGGCCGCGCCCAGCACACCCACGATCTCGCCGGGCCCCGTGTGCGCGCGCATCTTGAGGGCGAACAGGGCGGTCTGGAAGTTGATGCCCATTGCGGCACCCTCGTCGAACGTCAGGCCCCCGGGCAACCACAGCAGGGTCTCCGGGGCCACCGCGATCTGTTCGGCGAACCCCCCGGACGACGCGGTGGCGAGTACCTGATCGCCGGCCGCATACCCCGAATCCGCCGGCGCCGAACGCACCACCCCGGCGATCTCGATGCCCGGCGTGAACGGCGTGGGCAGGCGGAGCTGGTAGGCACCCTGGGTCATCAGCAGATCCGGGAAACACACCCCGCACGACTTGATGTCGACGAGAACCTGTCCGTCGGCGGGAACCGGGTCGGGGACCTCGGTGAGTTGGAGTGCGGACGGACCGGTCTCGGCGGTGAGTACCTGAGCTTTCATGAACGCCACCCTACGCGGATCAGAACAAGCGCTCGGTCGGAACAGTTAGTATCCTGCGCATGACCTCAGCACCGGCCGATCGGCCCGTCGTCACTCCGTCCGCCGAGCGTCTGGCCGTCGCCGCGGCCACTCCCGGGTTCATGCCCGCCGACGAGGCGCAGACACTCTTCGAGATTGCCGGAGAGTACCTGGCACAGGAGGATTCGACGAAGGTCGGGGTGGAGATCGGCACCTACTGCGGTAAGTCGACGGTCTATCTCGGGGCGGCCGCCGAGGCCGCCGGGGCGGTACTGGTGACCGTCGACCATCACCGCGGCTCCGAGGAACATCAGCCCGGCTGGGAATACCACGACCCGGCCCTCGTGGACGCGCATTCGGGGACCCTCGACACCTCGGCCCGATTTCGGCGGACCATGTTCGACGCCGGGCTGGAGCAGACCGTGATCGGGATGCTCGCACCGTCGACGGTGGCCGCCCGGATCTGGGGCACGCCCGCCGACTTCGTGTTCATCGACGGCGGGCATTCCCTCGCGGCCGCCCAGAACGATCTCGACGGCTGGGCGCCGTGGGTGCGCATCGGGGGCGCACTGCTCATTCACGACGTCTTCCCCGATCCCGCCGACGGCGGCCGCCCGCCCTACGAAATCTATTGCCAGGCACTGGCCACCGGCCAGTTCACGGAAGTGCGGGCCGCCGGGTCACTGCGCGTGCTGCGACGCGACTCCGGTGAGGTGGGCGCCGCACTGACACCGGCGTGAGGACGGGCGCTGTTTCTTGTTCTCCTGCGCCTTATTCTCCTGCGCCGTGTTCTCCTGCACCGTGTTCTCCTGCGCCTTGTTCTCCTGCGGCCCGTTCGCCTGGGCCGCCGAGATGCCTTGTGAGGAAACGGATCTGATGGTCGACGGCGCGTCCGAACACCGCGGGATCGATCGCCTCGAAGACGTCGAAATGATCGCACGGATAGTGACGCACCTCGGCGCGGCCCGCGAAGGCGGCCTTGGCCGCGGCGTGCGGCGGTGCGGCACGGTCGAAGTCGGCGATCTGCACCAGCAGCGGTGCGCCCACGTGCGGTGCAGACCGGTCCGCGCGATAGCCGCCGATCTCGAGGCCGATCGACGCGTCGATCTCATTGCGCCAGCTCGGTCCCGCGATCGCGTGATAGCTCTCGGCGAAACCCGGCGCGGTGAGCGCCGCGCGCTGATGCGGACCGCCGACGATCGGGATCCGCACCGGATCGCGACCGAAGCGGGCACCGACGGCGCTGCCGACCCCACGCGCCGCCGAGCCGAGCATCGCCGCCGCACCCGCCTGCGGCAGATGATGGATGCCCGCGGCCGGGCCGCTCACCAGCGGAACCATCGCAATGACCGCGGCGACCGGTGACCCGCGGCGGGCCCGTTCGGCCGCGACGATCAGGACATGCCCGCCGGCCAGCGACGGCCCCCACACGACGATGCGGCCCGGGTCGACGCCGGGCTGCGCGGCGGCCGCGTCGATCGCCGCCTGGTAGTCGGCGATCTGCGCCGACACCGACACCCGCTGACGGGGTGTCCCGTCCGAGAGCCCGAAGTTACGGTAGTCGAAGGCCCAGACCGCGAGGCCCGCCGCGGCCAGGCGCCGCGCATAGGGTTCGAGGCCGGAATCCTTGGTGCCGCCGAATCCGTGCGCCATCACCACCACCGGGACACCGGCGTCCGAGGCGAACGCCGAGCCCACGGAGGCGGCGAAGAACCATGCCTCGCACTCGATGCCCGCGGAAGTGAATCGGATTGTTTCCCTGGTGATCTCGTCGGTGGTCAGTTCCCTGGGGTTCATCGTGCCTCCTGGAGTGCGGTCCGGCCGTCGTCGGCGGCCGACGCCCAGCTCGGTGGGCCCTGCGTAGCCGCGCGTCGTCGTCCCGCCGGCAGCTCTTTGGTGCGCAGATCGTGTTCGTAGAGGTAATAGTCGAGTTGCTGGGTGTGGCGGGCGCTCGGCACCATGTGACCGGTGTAGAACTCGGTGTCGGCGGCGATCACGCGGTGCATCTGATCGACCGGCGGGAGCCGGTACCGGCCGACGGCGTAGGCGCCCAGCAGCCGGGCCTGGCATTCGACGAACGGGAACAGCGTCGGTGTGGCCTGGGCGAATCCGATGAACACGAGATCGTCGAGACCGGGCGCGAACATCCGCTTGTACAGGTCGATCTTGTTGTCCGGTGCGGACAGGAAGTCCGGATCGAAGAATGGGAAGGTGATGTTGTATCCGGTGGCGTAGATGACGATGTCGAAGTCGCCGGAACTGCCGTCGGCGAAATGGACGGTGTCGCCGTCGAACCGCGCGACGTCGGGTTTCGGAATGATATCTCCCGACCCCAGCCGCAGCGGCAGTTCCACCGACTGCGTCGGATGCGCCTCGAAAAACTTGTGATTGGGCGTCGGCAGACCGTAGTCCTCGGGGCGTCCCGCCGAGAGTGGCTGCATGACCTGCATGAACTTGCGCTGCCACGCGAACGGGATATACGGCGAGGTGTGGTAGAAGCGGTCGGCGGGTTTGCCGCCGAAATACTTCGGCACGATCCACGCCCCGGATCGCGTCGACAACGTCAGCGTGTTCCGCAGGGCCTTGCTGGACAATTCGACGGCGATGTCGGCGGCACTGTTCCCCAAACCGACCACGAGAATGCGTTTCCCCGTGAAATCATGCGGCGTCGCGATGTCGATGTAGTGGTGCGCGTGCATCTCGATGCCCGCGAACTCGCCGGGAAAATCCGGATAGCGCGGATCCCAATGATGCCCGTTGGCGACGACGAGCAGATCGACGTACCGCGTCTGTCCCTGTTCGGTGGTCAGCTCCCACCCTCCTGCCGACATTTCCCCGCGCTGCGCTCGCCCCGACATCTCCCCACGCCCGGACAGCCGCCGGGCATGGGTGATGCCGTTGCGGAACTCGATGTGCTCACGCAGGCCGAACGCGTCGGTGTAGTCGTCGAGGTAGCGCTTGATGTCGGTGTGATGCGGGAAGTCCGGGTAGGACTGCGGCATCGGAAAGTCCTTGAACGACAACTGCAGTTTGGACGTATCGATGTGCAGTGACCGGTAGGCGCTGGAATGCCCGTTGGGATTCCCGAACGCCCAGTTGCCGCCGACGCGGTCCGACGATTCGAAGGTGGTGTACGGAACGCCGTAGTCGGCGAGCATCTTCGACGCGGTCAGGCCGCTGATTCCCGCGCCGATGACGGCGGTGCGCGGCAGACGTGAGCCCATGGTGCCCCCTGAGGTAGTTGACAGATCTAGAAAACTGTCTACTCCATCACGGGGCGGACTGTAAACAGATTTGGCGAACTGTCTACTCGCCAAGGGTGGCCAGTACAGTGACGGCCATGCCGCCCGTCCGCACACCCAGCGTCACCGATCGGCTGCTCGACGCCGCCGAGACCCTGCTCGCCGAACGCGGCATCCGCGGCACGACGATGGCTCAGGTCGCGGAACTGGCCGGGGTATCCCGGGCCTGGCTGTACCGGCACTTTCCGGACAAGCAGGCACTCGTCGGCGCCGCGATCATCCGGCTCACCGACACCTTTTCCGCCGCCGCCCGCGCCGAGCTCGACGACATCGACGGCCTGGCCGCCCAACTGGCGGCCGGCGTGCGGATCGGCCGAGACGCCTACGACGACCCGGGCGCGCTGCTGTTGCGCCTGCAGACCGAGGAACCACAGGAGTACGCCGCCTGCGCCGGTGCCGCGGTGTCGGGCCTCGTTCCCGATCTGGCCGCGTTCTGGCGCCCCTATCTGGCGCGGGCGGCCGAGGTGGGCGAGATCGCCGACGGCCAGGACCTCGACGAGGCCGCCGAATTCATTGCGCGCGTCCTGATCAGCCTCGGCACGATGCCCGGCCGCACCGTCGATGCCGACGACCCCGCCTCGGTACGTCGGCAGATCGACCGGTTCGTGATGCCCGCGTTGCGGGGGTGATCGTCGGGGTTTATCCGTCGGGGTTTATCCGTCGGGGCGGCTATCCGCCGACGGGTATGACACCCACTTTCTCGGCCAGCTTGGTGAGGTAGCGGTGGGCGCGGTCGACACTGTCGTCGGGGAGCCCGTACAGCACGGTCGTGACGCCGATCTCGCGCCAGCGGTCGAGTTTCTCCGGTACGGGCCGCGCGTCGAGCACGACGATCTGGGGGCTGCCCGAACGGCCGGCGGCCGACCAGATCCGGTTCAGCAGTGACACCGAACCCTCGATGTCGGCTTCGCCGGGCGTGGTGATCCAGCCGTCGGCGCTGCGGGCGATCCACCGGAGGTTCTTCTCGTTCCCGGCCGCACCCACGAGCGTCGGCAACGATCCCTGCGGCGGCTTCGGCCAGGCCCAGCTCGGCCCGAAATCCACGAACTCGCCGTGATATTCGGCCTCTTCGGTGGTCCATAGCGCCCGCATCGCCTCGAGGTACTCCCGCAGCATGGTGCGGCGTCGCTGGGGCGGGACGTGATGATCGGCGAGCTCGTCGAGGTTCCAGCCGAATCCGACGCCGAGTGTGAGGCGTCCGTCGGACAGATGGTCGAGGGTGGCCAGGGTCTTGGCAAGGGTGATCGGATCGGACTGCACCGGGAGCGCGACGGCGGTGGCGAGCCGGAGATGGGTGGTGACCGCGGCCGCTGCGGCAAGGGTCGTCCACGGATCGAGGGTGCGCAGGTAGCGGTCGTCCGGCAGCTCCGCGCCACCGGTCTGCGGATGCGCGGCGTCGCGACGCGTCGGGATATGACCATGCTCGGGCACGTAGTAGGCGGCGAATCCGGCCTCCTCGATCAATGGCGCGAGCACCTGCGGCCTCAGCCCACGATCACTGGTGAATTGCACAATGCCAAACTCCATCCCTCGACCATAGACAGTCGCTCAGACACTTGTCCAGGCGTGCGGGGATTCGCCCGTTCGGCGGCCGAGCGGAGCCGGAGCCCTCAGCCACCTCCGGGGCGCAGCGGTGGCCGCCACCTGGACGGGCGGGGCCGCCGCGTCTGCCCTCGGGACCGTCGGTACCCGTAGTCACCCTGGGTGCGCCTTATTCCACACCTGCGTGACGCGGGCGTGGATATCAAGGAATACTGGTAGCCAGGCTCACACTCCACATTCTCCGATCGGTTTGGAGATCGCACGCTGGAATGTTCCGATCCACGCCAACAGATCCAATCCGGTGATCCCTTCTCGATCAACGCAATTGCACTCCTGTGCAAATCTGTTGTCTGCAAGTCCATCGCACGGAATGTCAATGTCCACACGGGGGTCAACCACATCGACAGCCGTCGGGTCGGCATCATGCACATTCGGTGGCGGTGGCATACTGGGAGCCATTCCGGGACCGGAATGCAAGATCTTGAGTCCCGTGGTGCACCGTCCCGTGAAGAGTTGATAGCTGACCAGCACCGACTCGGCGAGATGCCGCAGTGGCAGCGGCCAAGTCCTCGGCTGTCGATCAGAAGCATTCAGATAGACGGCGGTCGAGTGAAAATCGATGGCACCGGGACCCGTATCCGAGATTCGGACCGATGATCGCCGGCCGTCGGGTGCCGCCCGGTGCCGACGGAATCCCGATTGCACACCGAAGAATTTTCATTCCCGGCACCCATGAGCGCAACCTGCTCCCACGAGCCCGAGACAGTCGAGTGGCCGCCCCCTCCGAGGGACGCCGATCGCGGTGCGCGGTTCGCCTATCGTTACCTAAACGAGGCTCACCTCTCAGGTATCTCTCATATACTGCACGCCAGTACGTATATACTAGTGGCATGCAATACACTGAGATCGCCGCCGAGTTCGAGGATTTCCTCGATGCCCTGGCTGATCTCGCCGTACCCGACGAGATCACCGGACCCGACGCCTATGCCGCCCTGACGGTGTTGGCGCGGTTGCGGAACGTTGTTGATGACCAGTGTGCGCGGATGGTCCGACAGTGCGACCGCCTCGGCGTTGCGCAATCCCATGGCCGCACCACACGCGAGTTGTTGATGATGATGGGATTCGCGCCTGCGGTCGCGGCACGGATGATCCGGCGCACCGGATTCCGTGATGACCGCCTTGATCGGCATTGTGCAGACGGGGCGGTCTCGGCCGAACATGCCGACGCGATTGTTCGCGGGGTGAATCAGGTCGCCGGACGTGTCGGTTCGGACCTTGACGCCGAGGCTCGGTCGGATGTGGTGAATCGGCTGTTGGCGCAACACTTCTCCGGGGCCACACCGGCCGAGATCGGTGACGCCGCCAAGAGTCTCGGTAACCGGCTGGCCGCGGACAACGGTGGGCCGCCCGCCGCGGAGGATCGACGATTGAACCGGCTGAACCTGGGTACCGACGATGATGGCCGGACGCAGCTATCCGGCAACCTGCACGCCCCGGTCGGGGAGAAACTGCGCACTCTGATCGACGCACATTCCGCGCCCACTCCACAGCCCGACGGATCGCGAGATCCGCGGTCGCCCGAACAGCTACGGGCGGACGCCTTTGAGGTGATTCTCGACGCGGCCGCGCGTGCCCTCGCGGCCGAGCACCCACACGGTGTGGGACTCGGCACCCGGATCGTGCTCCGCGTGCCCGCCGACACCCCGGATCTGGCCCGACTCGGCTTCCTGGGGTCGGTCACCCGGGACACCCTGGAACTGTTGTCGTGTGACGGGACGACGAGGGTGGTGATCGTCGACGGCGAAGACGCCCCGTTGCAGGTGGGTCGGGAGAAACGCCTGTTCACCGCGGCGCAGCGGGCCGCGATCGGATTGCGAGATACCGGGTGCATCAAATGTGGTGCGCCGGCCGGGTGGACGCACGTGCACCACCTGGTGCACTGGTCACACGGCGGTACCACTGATGTCGACAACGGCTGCCTGCTCTGCCCGGCCTGCCACGACGCCGTCCACCACCAAGGGTGGGAGGTGGTGATGGGCATCGACCGGCATCCCTGGCTCATCCCACCCGCCACGGTGGATGCGCGTCGTCGGCCGATCCCGTCGTATCACCGAAGGAGGCCCGATGTGGGTGAACCGGTCGCCGCCTGACCCGGCGCGATGAGCCAGCACCGCGAATAGTCGTTTGACGTGCTGAGAGTCCTTGTCCACCAACGAGATCACGGCACCGGACCATCCGGGGCCACCGGTACTTTGAGAACTCCATAGAGATGCGAGCGCACCGGGGTGTGCACCCGACGATGAGCGCGGCCACGGGGGTCACGCGGCAATCGGGCCGGCACACCCACCGCGGGTCTGGAGACACTCCCCGAGGTCGATGTTGTCATCGACCCGCGGACACCGGCAACGGTCCGCATCCCCGACCTGGTGGTGACGGCCGTCGACGCGCCGGATCCACTGGCGGCCTCCGACGTCGTGCTCGCTGTCGAGATCCTGTCCCCCGGCACCAACCGCGTCGACCGCGTGATGAAGCGCAGCCTATCCGCGCTGTCATCCGTCACTGCCGGACATCCCGGAAGATGCCGTTTCCCGGAGTCGTGCGGCTGATGGCGTCCGCGGCCAGCACCACCGCCGCCGACGTCCAACTGCTCTTCTCCACCGGCCAGCGTTTGCCGTCGGCGTAGACCAGTCCCGTCCAATACGATCCGTCGGGGTCGCGGAGGTGTTGGATCGACCGGACGAGATCGATGGCGTGGTCGGTGGCGCCGAGCGCCTCCATCGCCAGCGCCAGCTCCGACGTCTCCGCGCCGGTCACCCAGGGACGGTGATCCACGCACCGGATGCCGAGACCGTCGACGACGAACTCCGCCCACCGGTCGCTGATCAGGTCGCGGCCCGCATCGCCGCGCACCGCGCCCCCGAGCACGGGATAGTACCAATCCATCGAGTGCTCGCCCGGCGGCTCGAAAACCTCTGGGCACGTACGGAACACGTCGCCGAGTGCGGCCTGGGCGCGACCCCACTCGGGGGCGGGTTGGCCCATCTCGTCGGCAATCCGCACGGCGGCATCGAGGGCCGTGTAGATGCTGGCGTTGCCGGTGATCTGCGCCTCGTCGAACATCTCGTGCGTCCGGTGATCGGCGCCCCAACGGAAGGCGCCGTCGGGCCGCTGGAATCGGCAGACGAGATCGATCGCCGACCACACCGTCGGCCACATCCGTCGCAGGAACGCCGCATCCGCGGTGATCAGGTAGTGATGCCAGACACCGACCGCGATGTAGGCGCAGAAGTTGGCATCGATCCCCGGGTCCGTGACGACAGCGCCGACGATCTTCATCGGCCAGGAGCCGTCGGCGCGCTGATGACGCCGCGACCACTCGTAGGCGGCTTCGGCCTCCGCGTGAAAACCGGTGACCGACAATGCCATCGCCGATTCGACGTGATCCCACGGATCGGTCTGTCCGCCCGGGAACCAGGGCAGCGCCCCGGAATCGGACTGCATGCCGGCGATGGCGGCGCCGGTGGCGACGACCTCCTCGGCCGTCAGCACACCGACGATCGACGGAATTGCGGTCCGCGATTGCGGTGCCAGTGTCATGGGCACCGGGTCATTCGGGTTTGCGCAGGTACAGCGCGACCGATTTGCCGATGACGGGATTGAGTACCTGCTCGCCGACGCGGGTGAGCGCGGGCGCGCGCATCATGTCCCACACCAGCAGCTTGTGATAGCCGCGGACCAGCAGATTGGCGTCGTTGTCCACACCCACCGCGCATTTCAGCCACCAGTACGGCGAGTGCAGGGCGTGCGCGTGGTCGGTACCGGTCACCTCGAGACCTGCCGCGGTCAGTTTGCCGGCGAGTTCGGATGCCTTGTAGATGCGCACATGCCCGCCCTCGACCTCGTGGTAGGCGTCCGACAACGCCCAGCACACCTTTTCCGGCCAGTAGCGCGGAACGGTCACCGCGGCCAGGCCACCCGGTCGCAAAACACGCACCATCTCGGCCATCGCCGCGGTGTCGGACGGGATGTGTTCGAGGATCTCCGACATCAGGACGACGTCAAAGCTGTTGTCCGCGTATGGGAGCCGCAATGCGTCACCGACCTCGGCGCGGGCCTTCGCCGACGCCGGGACCTGTCCCTCGGCGATCATCGCGTCGAACATGCCGCCCACATCGGACATGTCGGATTCACTCATGTCGAACGCGATGACATCGGCACCACGCCGAAACATCTCGAACGAATGCCTCCCCTGGCCGGCCCCGATATCAATGGCCTTGGTGCCCGGTCCCACCCCAAGCCGGTCGAAATCAACTGTCAGCACGCGTTCTTCTCCTCATCCTTCTCCTCAGCCTTCACCCGATCCAGCACGCTCTGATAGTGCGCCGCGGTCCGCGCGGCCACCGCCGCCCAGCTATACAGTTCCTCGACCCGGGCCCGGGCCGCGGCGCCGATCACCGCGCGGCGCTCCGCGTCGTCGAGCAGTGCGCCGATCGCCTGCGCCAGCGCCCCCGAATTGCGGGGCGGCACAAGGACTGCCGCGTCGCCGACAACTTCGGGGATCGCGCCGGCACGCGTCGCGACCAGCGGCGTCCCGCAACTCATCGCCTCGACCGCCGGCAGCGAGAAGCCCTCATAGAGCGACGGCACGCAGGCCACCTCGGCGCTCGCGAGCAGCTCGGCCAGCTCCTCGTCGGACAGCCCCGACACCACCGAGACCCGATCGCCGATCGCAAGCTGGTCGATCAACGCGGCCGAGGGCCCCTCCGGATCGAGCCGCGACACCAGCGTGAGGTGGACGTCGCGTTCGGCGGCCAGCTTGGCGACCGCCTCCAGCAGGTACGACACCCCCTTGAGCGGGGCATCGGCGCTCGCGACACACACGAGGCGGCCCGGTTCCCGCTGCGCCGCAACGCGGAACACCGCGGTGTCGACACCCAACGGGATGGTCGTGATCCGGCCCACCGGGATGTCGAAGGCCTTGCGGATGTCGACCTCGCTGCTGCGCGAGACCGTCAGCAATTCCGGGATACGCCGCGCGACCCGCCCCTGCATCCGCAGGAACGAATGCCAGCGCCACGCACTGATCTTGCGCAGGCCCTGGGCCGCCTTGACCGCCAGGGCGCGGTCGCGGGTGATCGGGTGATGGATCGTCGCGATCAGCGGGAACCCCGCGCGCTGGATCTGCAGAAGGCCGTAGCCCAGGCACTGGTTGTCGTGGACGATGTCGAAATCGTCCCGACGCTGCGCCAGCAACCGCGCGACCCGCAGCGAGAATGTCAGCGGCTCACCGAAACTCGCGGTCCACATCGACATCACCTCGAGCACGTCGAGCCAGTCGCGGTACTCGTCACGGTGGGGTGTCCGGAACGGATCCGGCTCGTCGTAGAGCCCCAGACTGGGCACCTTGGTGAGCGTGACGCGGCCACCCGCGGGCGCCGCGGCATCGATCGCCGCCTGATCCAGCTCCGGATACGGCTGACCGGAGAAGATCTCCACCTGATGCCCCAGCCGGGCCAGCTCACGACTCAGATGCCGGACGTAAACGCCCTGACCGCCGCAATGCGGCTTGCTGCGGTACGACAGCAATGCGACACGCACGTACTTCTCCCCTTGTCTCCCGGCGACGGGACGGAACTCCCATCGCGTGGCTCGCCCGGGTCGCGCCTACTCGTGCGCGGCCTGCTCCAACGCAGCGATGTCCACCAGCTTCACACGTCGACGCCGCATCGGCTTGCCTGCGGCCCGCTCGGCCGCGTCGATGCGCTTCCAGCCGGCGAGATCGATGCGGTGCGCGCCGCGCCCGGCAACCAGCGCGGCGACGTCGTCGGGTGAACCCGTTGTCGCCGGCAAGGTCCCGGCGACGAAGTCGGCGAGTACGGATTCGGCGGTCTCCTGGCCGCAGAGCCGGTTGCGGCCGATCCCGCCGGTCGCGCCGCGCTTGATCCACCCCGCCACGTAGCGGCCGGGCAGGACGTCGCCACCGACGCCGTCCACGACGCGTCCCTCGACGTTCGGCACCACCGCGCGCACCGGATCGAAGGGCAGATCGGCGACGGGCACCCCGCGGTAGCCGATCGCGCGCAGGACCAGCCCCGCCGCGATGTGGCGACGATCGTCGGATGCCACGACCGTCGCATCGGCGGCGAATCGGTTGCGGACACACGACACACCCTCGACGCGGTCGGTTCCGGTGACCGCCACCGGCGAGGTCAGGAACCGGAACACGATGCGCCGGTTGCCCGGCGTTGTCGGTCGCGCGGCGAACTCCCGGGCCAGCCGGAGCTTGGTGGCGATCGTCGAATCCAGGTGCCCGGCCTCGGCCGCAGCCTGTGAGACCGGATCGAGGACCAGCTCGTCGGCGTCGATCACGATGTCGACACCATCGAGGTCGCCGAGCGCGAGGAACTCACTGTTGGTGTAGGCGGCCTGGGCGATACCGCGCCGGCCGAGCAGGACGACCTCGGTGATGGTTGACGCACGCAGCGCGGCCAAGGCGTGGTCGGCGATGTCGGTGACGGCGAGCTCGTCGGGGTCGGAGAGGAGGATGCGCGCCACGTCGAGGGCCACATTGCCGTTGCCGACGACCACGGCACGCTCGACACCGAGATCGACGGGCAGCTCGGTGTGGTCGGGGTGGCCGTTGTACCAGGCGACGAACTCGGTGGCGGGCAGCGAACCCGGCAGGTCCTCGCCGTCGATGCCCAGGCGTTTGTCGGTCGGCGCGCCGACCGCGTAGATCACCGCGTGATAGCGGGCGGCGAGCTCGTCGGCGGTGATGTGCGTGCCCACCTCGACACCCAGGTGATAGGTGAAGTTCTTCTTGGCGGCGACCGCGGCGAAGGTCGATTCGACGCCCTTGGTGGCAGCGTGGTCGGGCGCGACGCCCGCGCGGACGAGCCCGTACGGGGTGGGCAGCCGGTCGAACATGTCGACCCGCACCTGCCGGCGGCGCACGAGTTCCTCGGCGGCGTAGAACGCGGCCGGGCCGGCGCCGACGATCGCCACGTGCAGCGGCGTGTCCGGCAGCGCCGGCGCCCGCTTGGGGGCGACGAGCCCGCCGTCGACGTCGTGATCGGTGTAGTAGTCGGCGTTGATCTGGAGGTAGGGCTCGTCGGACTCGGCGAGCTGATCGTCGGGGATGATCGCCTCGACCGGGCACTCGTCGATACAGGCGCCACAGTCGATGCAGGTCTCCGGATCGATGTAGAGGCTCTCGGCGGTGACGAACTCCGGCTCGTCGGGCGTGGGGTGGATGCAGTTCACCGGACACACGCTCACGCACGAGGCGTCGTTGCAGCACGGCCGAGTGATCACATGCGCCATACTGGGGATTCCCTTCCCTTGGCCAACCAGGAACGTGTTCTAGTTCGGTGGCTGAGGATATCGTAGCCCGGCCGGCCGGGCGACCTCCACACCCGCAGGCGCACCGGCCGCCGGGGGTATGGTGACCCGGTGCCCTCACCGTCTGCCCCGACCTCACCGCCGACTCCGACCGCACCGCCGAGTCCACTGAGTCCGCGCAAGGCGGGAGCCCGCTACTTCGAGGCGAGATACCGGGTCCGAACCGGCGACGTCGATCAACAGATGCGGGTGCGCCTGGATGCGGTCGCGCGCTATCTGCAGGACATGGCCAACGACAACATCGACGCCACCGATCTCGGCATCACGGATCCGTTCTGGATCGTGCGCCGCACCATCATCGACGTCCTGGCGCCGATCTCATGGCCCGGGTCGGTCGTCGGACAGCGCTGGTGCGGGGCGCTCTCGACGCGCTGGACCAACATGCGGGTCACGCTGACCTCCGAACACGAGACCAACCGGTTCAACCCGGCGCAACGGGCCCCCGGACTCATCGAGACCGAGGGCTTCTGGATCAACGTCAACGATTCGGGCATGCCGTCCCGCATCAGCGACCGGATGCTCGAATTCCTCACCGAGCAGACCGACGAGCATCGGCTGCGGTGGCGGTCGATGAACCCCGAGACGCCACCGGCCGACGTCGACCTGCCCGACCGCGAACACGTGCTGCGCACCACCGACTTCGATCCCTTCAAACACCTCAACAACGCCGCCTACCTGGAGGCGGTCGAGGACGAGCTCGACGCGCACCCCGACCTGGTCGCCGGGCCACACCGGTTGGTCATCGAATATCTGCGGCCGATCACCCCGGGAACCCCGATCTGGCTGCGCCGGGTGCGCGAGTCGGACCGGCTGTTGGTGTGGATGCTGATCCCCGCCGCCCAGACCGGCGACCGGCAGGTCGCGGCATCGGTGTCGGTGACCATGCGGGCGCCCGCGGCACCCGATCAGCCACGGCGCCCGATCAGCCACGGCGCCCGATCAGCGCAGGCGTAGGCGCAGGACCTGACCGGTCTCGGTACCGGCATACAGGATGCCCGGACGTCCCGGCACCCGGGCCAGCGCGGTCACCGGCAAGCCGGTCGACGTCGTGCAGCGCCGTCCGGTACGCAGATCGACGAGGTGGACCTGCCCGGGCGTCGCGGCCACGGCAAGGATGTGCGCGTCGAGCGCGACGAGATCGTCGAGGACACCCGGCAGCGGCGCGGTGAGGTCGGCGGCGACGCCCGTGCGGGCCGGCGCGGCGATTGGCACCCGCAGGACGCGGCCGCTGAGGCTGGATGTGAGCGTGACATACACATCGTCGCCGACGACGGCGACACCGTTGGTGCCGGTCCCGTTGATCGTCGCCGACGGGGCAAGGTTGGCCGGCGCGGCGGCGGTCCACCGCCGGTCGACGGTGCCGTCCGGCCGGATCTTGGTGACCCGCACCGCGGTGTCGGCGACGTAGAGGTTGCCCCGGGCATCGAAGTCCATCCCGTTGGGCATCCCGAGTCCGGCCGCGAAGGTTCGCGTTACCGGATGCGTGGCCTGGGGATCGAAGCGCAGGATGCGGCCGGTGCGCGGCGTTCCCGGGATCATGTTGAGCGGCGTGTCCCCGGCCGCCACGTAGAGGTCGCCGTCGGGACCCTGCCGAACGCTGCCGGGCGAGGGCACCCGTACGGAGGTCCGCAGCCGGCCGTGTGCGTCGTAGCCCGACACCACCCCAGCCAGGGTGCGGCTGACCCAGAGCGTGCCGCGCTCGTCAACGGTCAGGTTCTCCGACCAGCCGAGCAGTCCGGGGGTGTCGAGGTGGGTGGTGACGGTGACGGTCGGGCAGCCCGGCGTGGCCGACACCGCCCCGGGGCCGACAAGCGTTGCCGCGGTGGCCATTGCGGCCGCGATCGAAGCGATGAACCAACGTCGCGCCATGATGCCCCCTGGTCGGTGCGATCGCTATTGGCCGCCACTGAGCAGCAGCTTCATCAGCCGCGTCGGGGCATCGCACGGATCGCCCGATGCCCCGGCAACCGGTTCCACCCAGAACGTATACACGCCCCGACTGGGTGCACGCGTGGAAACCCCGCACACCGTGGCACGACCGGGATGTCGCTGGGTGAAGGCCGTCTGACCGGAGATCTTGATGGTCTCGGTCTCGTAGCCGAGCTTCTTGGCGGTGTTCTTCTCGACGGTGAGGCTGCCCCACTCGAACCAGTTGAAGGTGACATAGGCGGTGACCGCCCCCGAGACCAGCCAGCGACAGTTGGCGCCGAAGAAGATCCCCTCGGCCGCCGATCCGCCGACCGTGTCGGCGATCTGATCGGGACGCAACACCTCACATTCCAGGGTGAGCTGATCGAAATCGTCGGTGTTGACCTCGCCGGGCGCCCGGCTCTGCGCCTCCTGCGCCGACAGCGGCACACCGTCGATGGTGCGGGAGCAGCCCGCCACCAGCCCGATCACCACGAGCAGGCACAGGATCACCGGCCAGGTCCGTCGCACCGTCATGTCGCCCGCTCGATGGACAGGCGGGACAGTTCGCGGGCCGAGTCGCAGATCGCCTCCCGGCTGCGCGACACGCTCCCGGCCAGGCCGCGACCGGCACTGACCGACCATTCGAAGAAGTCGGCGCCGAACTCGATGGCGATCTCGCAGATCGTCTCGTCGGCGGCGATGAACCCGCTGTGCCCATTGATGTCGATGTCCTCGACGCTGTCGCGGGAGAGCTGCTCGGTGCCGCGTTCCCGGCCGATGGGCGAGCCGCGATACCAGTTGAAAGAGGCCACCGCGCCGGTGCGGCCGATCCCGGAGTTCCACTCACAGACCGAGGGATTGTTGATGGTGTTGGTGAGATTCCCGAACGTCGTGATGCGGATGACCTCGGCGGTGGTCAGACCGCCACATTCGCCGAAGAACGGGCCGGCGCCGGCCGCCCCCGGGGCCTGCGGGGTGTTGCGGGTGGCCGCGGTCGACGCGTCGTCGGACGAACACGCCACGAGCGTCGCGACGAGCCCGGCAAGCGCGACCAGACCGACGGTGCCGCGCCGGAACCGGTCGAGCTCGCGCCGCTCACGCTTCGTCGGCCGACCGGCGCCGCGATCCCGGCGCGGCTGGGCGGCGAGGATCTCCCGCGGCGGGGGCGGCGGACTGTGGTCGAGGTAGCAGTCGGCGGCCTGCGGCGCCGACACCCGCTTATTGAGGAGTTTCGTGACCTCGACGATGCGTTCGCGGCCGTGGAGGCGGAGCTGAACGCGATCCCCGATCGTCACCTGCTGTGCGGGTTTGGCGGTCACGTCATTGACCCGGACGTGCCCGGCGCGGCAGGCCGCCGCAGCAGCCGACCGGGTCTTCGTGAGCCGGATCGCCCAGATCCAGGCGTCGACACGGGTTGTTGCCATCGGCTAGGTCGTGCGGGTCAGCAGAAGGAGTCCGCCACCGATCACCACGATGCCCGCCACGATGGCCAGGAACGGGCCGGCCAGCCACCACACCAGGGCGATCGCCAGGACCCCGGGCGACACGGCGACCGCGCACATCGCCGGGTGCTGCTGCACGACTTGGCCGAGAGCCTTGCTCTTCTCCGGGTCGATGGCCATGGCGGCGAAACCTCCTGGGGCGACGGGCTGCCCGGGCGGGCTGCGGTGCCCCCTCCACTGTAGCCACGTGGCGCGGACCGCCGCGGCGCCGCGAACACTCCCCCACGGCCCGGCCGCCGGCACCCCGGACGAGATGTGTTCCGCACCGCACTACCATGCGCACCAATCGCGGGCCCGCCGGGCATTAGGGTACCCTTGCGGGCGATTCCGACCCCATCACACAGCAAGGAGCGCTCACCCATGTCGGTCGTCATCCTCTACGGTACCGAAACCGGCAACTGCGAACTGGTTGCCGATGCCATCTCCGATGTCCTCGCGACCGGCCACGATCCGTCGATCTATGACATGAGCGACTTCGCGGTCGAGGACCTCGATCCCGCCGACTTCCTCGTCGTCGTCTGCTCCACCTATGGCGAGGGCGAGCTGCCGACCGGCGCCGAGCCCTTCGCCGACGAGCTCAACGAGGTCGCACCCGACCTGACCGGTCTGCGTTTCGCGGTCTTCGGGCTCGGCGACAGCGTCTACGGCGAGACCTTCAACCGCGGTGGTGAGCTGATGGCCGAACTGCTCACCAAGTACGGTGCCACGCAGGTCGGCGAGCATGCGCGCCACGACAACTCGTCGGCGATCAAACCGGCCGTGCAGGCCGAGGAGTGGGCCACGGAGCTGACCGCGATCATCGATCCGGTCAACGTCTGACCGCCGTCACCTCCGCCGGGCAGGGCAGGGTGCCGCAGCGCACCGCGGATTCCTTGGCGAGTTCGATGACCGCCCGGATCATCACCGACAGCACCAACCCGAGCAGCAGGGCTGTCGGCGGGGCCACCTTGATGTTCTCGCCGAGCATCACCACACCCAGGATCATCGCCACCGCGGGCTCGGTCACGCTCATCGCCGGAAACGAGGTCTGCAGGTCACCGGCGCCGAATCCGCGTTGTTGGGCGATGACCGCACCCACCGCCACGATCACGAACAGATAGGGCGCCGGCACCACGAGGAGCCGGGCGGGATGGTCGATGAGGAGTTCGGCAACGGCCTTTACCAGCAGCGCCGACACCCCGAACAGGGTGCCAGCCACCAGGCCGTAAAACAGTGCGCGATAGTGCGGGCTCGACCGCTCGGCCACGAACACACACCCCACGACGATGGCCACGATCGCGGCGAACGTGGCCAGCGCCGCGACCTCGTCGACGCGCCGCGACGACGGCTCCGGCCGCGCCACCAGCAAGAACGTCGCCACGCACACCACGAGGACGGCACCCCACGCCCATTCGCGGGGCGCGGGGTGCCGGTGATCGGCCCACGCCTCGAGCGGCAGCGCGAACAGGACCGCCAGCACGACGAGTGGCTGGACCAGCAGGATCGACCCCAACGCCAGGGCGACGGCCTGCGCCGCGAACCCGACGAGGGCGATGATCGCGCCCAGCCACCAGCTCGGCGTGATGGCCCCCGACGCACGGGAGGCACGCTGGCGTAGCACGGTACCGGCGGCGATCAAGAACGCAGCAAGTACGGCCAGCAGGGCGGGCAGCCAGGAATGCACGTTCTACAGGCTAGTGGTCCACGTCAGAGACGCGCACGCGGTCTGCGCCCGCCTGTGCCTGCCCCGACCGCGGCGGTCTGCGCGCCGGACCGGCCGACGGCCGGTGGAATCGGGTACCTCGTCGGCGGTCTTCTCGTAGCGTTGACGATCATGAGCTCACGGACTCTGATATTGATGCGGCACGGCAAGTCCGGGTACCCGCCCGGTGTCGGCGATCATGACCGACCGCTCGCCGAGCGCGGCCGCCGGGAGGCCGCACTCGCCGGGGAATGGATCGAGAAGGAGGGCCTCGACGTCGACATCGTGCTCTGCTCGACGGCCACCCGCACCCGCGAGACACTCGTCTGCACCGGCATCGACGCGGCCGCGGTGTATTACGTCGACGACCTCTACGGGGGCTGGCCGGAGCTGATCCTCGAGGCCGTGCGGACCCATGTGCCGGCCGATGCGGCGACGGTGCTCGTCGTCGGACATGTGCCGGGGATGCCGGCCACGGCGCTCGAACTCGACCCCGACGCGGCCATCGACCAATTCCCGACGTCGGCGTACGCGGTGGTGTCGGTGGGGGCGGAGTGGGATGCGCTCGGGCTGGCCGCCGATCCGGCGGCCCGGATGGTGGGGGTACGGATACCGCGGGAGTGAGCGGTAGAATGGTTTTCGATTTTCCGTAATCCAGAAAACCATCAGGAGTACCCGTGCCGAACTCCGGCCTGCCCGGCCCCGATCTCCCGCTGTACGAGATCAAGGCCAATCTGTTCAAGGCCCTCGCCCACCCCGCCCGGATCCGGGTGCTGGAGATCCTGGCCACCAACGGCACACCGACCCCGGTCTCCGAGCTGCTCGCCGGCATCGATATCGCGCCGGCGACGATGTCGCAGCATCTCGCCGTCCTCAAACGCCACCACGTCGTCCGGGCCACGCGCACCGGGAACGCCGTGTTCTACGAGTTCGCGCACCCGAAGGTTGCCGAACTGCTGTTGATCGCCCGGATCTTCCTCGTCGACACGCTCGGCGCCCAACGCGACCAGTTCGACGCGATCAGTGCCCTGCCACCGGTGACGCGCCGGTGACCCCCATGCACACCCGGGTGGCCCGACTGCTGCCCGGCCGGCACGACTATGCGGGGCTGCGCTCGTCGTGGCGGGTCGACGTGGTCGCCGGGATCACCGTCGGCATCGTGGCCCTGCCGCTGGCGCTCGCCTTCGGGATCTCCTCCGGCGTCGGCGCCGCCGCCGGGCTCATCACCGCGGTGGTCGCGGGGCTGATCGCGGCGATCTTCGGCGGCTCGCACGTGCAGGTGTCCGGGCCGACCGGGGCGATGGCGGTGATCCTGGCGCCGATCGTCGCCGAGCACGGCCTGCCCAGCATCGCGCTCGTCACCCTGCTTGCGGGCCTGATCGTGCTGCTCGCCGGGGTCGTGGGGCTCGGTCGTGCGGTGACCTTCATCCCCTGGCCGGTCATCGAGGGCTTCACCCTCGGCATCGCCGTGATCATCTTCCTGCAGCAGGTGCCTGCCGCTGTCGCCACCACTGCCCCGCCCGGCGAGCGCACCCTGCCCGCGGCCCTCACGGTGATCCGGCACGCCGACGGGGCGGCGGCCGCGCGCACGCTCGGCGTGGTCGCGGCGGTGGCCGTGCTGATGCTCGTGCTGCCGAAGGTGCACCGGGCGATCCCGGAGTCACTCACCGCGATCGTGCTCGTCACGCTGGTGACGCAGTTCGCCCACGTCGACGTCGCCAGCATCGGCGACCTGCCCTCGCATCTGCCGTCGCCGACGCTCCCGCACGTCGATCCGCAGGCGCTGCGTTCACTGCTCGGTGCCGCGCTCGCGATCGCCGCGCTCGCGGCCATCGAATCGCTGCTCTCGGCCCGGGTGGCCGCGACGATGTCACCGACCGGCCCCTACGACCCCGACCGCGAACTGACCGGGCAGGGGCTGGCCTCGATGGCGGCAGGCGTGTTCGGCGGGATGCCGGCGACCGGTGCGATCGCCCGCACCGCGGTCAACGTCCGCGCCGGCGCGCGCACCCGGGTGTCGGCGATCGTGCATTCACTGTTCCTGCTCGGCGTCGTCTATCTCGCGACCGGACCGGTGTCGACCATCCCGCTGGCCGCGCTCGCGGGTGTGCTGATGGTGACCTGCTTCCGGATGGTGTCGGCGTCGACGGTGGCGAAGATCCTGCGCTCCACCCGATCCGACGCGCTCGTCTTCGTGGTCACCGCGGCCATCACGGTGTGCTTCGACCTCATCGAGGCCGTGCAGATCGGGATCGTCGCGGCGGCGTTCCTGGCGCTGCGGCAGGTCGCGCGGCGGGCGTCGGTCACCCGCGAGGACCTACCCGGGCCGGTCCGCCCCGGTGACGAGCACATCGCCCTGCTGCGCCTCGACGGGGCGATGTTCTTCGGTGCGGCCGAACGTATCTCGACGACGATCAACGAGGGCACCAACGCCGTGTCGGTGGTGATCATCCGGATGTCGGGGCTCGGCATCCTCGACGCGACCGGCGCCCACACGCTCGCCGAGATCGTCACCGACCTCGAGGGGCGGGGTATCACCGTCATCCTCAAAGGGGTGCGCGACGAACACCGCAAACTGCTCACCGGGGTCGGCGTGATCGACTCGCTGCGCCACGAGAACCACCTGATGGCGACCCTCGACGACGCCGTCGCGCACGCACGCACCCATGTGGCGGCGTGATCCTGCCACAGATGACACCGCAGCGGTGTGCCGCGTCAATTATTGTCGTGGCATCGCGCTGCGGTGTCATCTGTGGCGGATCATCCCCCGACGACCGGGCGAACGGGTACGCACGGCACCGGCCGCGGATGCGCCGGGTCGAGGGCGTTGAGCACCAATGCGGCCGAACGCCGGTTGGCGACGAGGGACAGATGATCGGAATGGTCGGCGGGGCAACCGTTCTGCACGACGATATTGGTCACGCTGGTCCCGGGCGGGCCGGGAAGCAGACCCACCGAGTAGGGGGTGACGATCTCGTCGTCACGGGTGACGATATTGGTGTAGCGGACCCCCGGAAGATAGGGAGTCGGCCGGCGGACCGCCCGGTTGAAGTCGAGATCGGCAGGCGGACTGGTGCATTCGGGGCAGTCAGGGTGCCGGCGTGCGATCCCGAGACGCTGTTGGAACTGCCCGATCATCGCACCGCGGGCGTCGTCTTCGTCGGGGCCCTGCCGCCAGTAGGGCGCCAAGGACACGTAGTGGGCGACCTTGCCGCGGCCACCCAGGTACTTCATCCAGTAGGTCGGGATCTCGGTGCCCAGCGAATGCCCGACGACGTCGAGCTGGGCGGCGCCGGTGACGGCGAGCACGTGGTCGGCGAATGTCTTGACGTCCCAGGCACTGTCGAGTTTGGGGCCGAGACCGCCGAGCGCCGACAGCGGCCAGGCCGCGGCGAGGACCCCGTAGGTGGGGGCGAAGACGCAGTAGCCCTCGCGGACCAGGACCGCGGCCAGCGTCGCCCAATTCGTCTGGCGCCCACCACCGCTGCCGTGAACGAGCAGCACCGGGCGGGGATGGGCAGCCGACGGGCGGCAGGTGTCGTCATTGGTGCCGGGCAGCGACCCGCCGGGGTTGGCGAGCTCGGCGCCGATGCCCGCGGCGAAGCTGTAGGTGATCGGATCGGGGTGGTCGGGGCCGGGCGCCGCGGCGGCCGTACCGTGCGGGACGACGATCGCGAACAGCAGCGCGAGCGCGGTCACGACGATGCGCCGCAGCGGCATGTCACGCCTCCTCGTCGATGGGCGGGTCGATGGGCAGCAGATCGAGTCGGACGCCGAGCAGCCGGACGGGACGGTCGATGTCGAAGCGCGTGAGCAGGTCGGCGATCACCGGCAGGATTCGTTCGCGGTCGGTGGTCGGTGCGGCGAGTTTACGCGACGTGGTGCGTGTGGAGAAGGTCGTGGTCCGCACGGTGACGGCCGCGCGGACGGCGATGCGTTTCTCGGCGATGACCTGGGTGAGCAGCTCGTCGGTCAGTTCGACGGCGGCGGCCTGGATCTCGTCGAGCGTGACGAGGTCGGTGGCGAAGGTGCGGGATTTGGAGTGCGACTTGGCTTCCCACTCCGCTTCGGTGATGGCCGAATCGCCGCCGCCGCGGCACAGCACGTAGAGCCAGTTGCCCCGGTGCGGGCCGAACCGGGCGATGAGATCGTCCTTGGGTGCGTCGATGAGGTCGGTGACGGTGTCGATGCCCATCTCGGCGAGTGTGGCGGCCGTGCGCGGTCCCACACTCCACAGGTCACCGGCGGGAGCGGATCCCATGAGCGGCAGCCAATTGCGGGCATCGAGCTGGAAGACGCCCGGCGGGAACTCGCGGCCGGCGCCGTCGCGGCCGACGACACCGCGTTTGGCGAATCCGGTGGCCATCTTCGCGCGCTGCTTGTTGTCGCTGATGCCGATCCGGCAGGTCAGCGCGGTCTCGTCGGCGACCGCCGACCGCACTCGGGTGGCGAGGGCGAGGATGTGATCGTCGGTGGGGACGGGCGTGGCGTCGTCGAGCGGGCCGACGCCGAGATATCCCTCGTCGAGCCCCCACACCTCCAGTGGGCCGAATCCACCGATCACACCCATCACCTCGGCCGACGCCGCCTCGTAGGCGGGCAGGTCGAGCGGCAGATAGGTCGCGTCGGGCAGTTTGCGGTACGCGGTTCGCAGCGACATGCCGGCGCGGACCCCGGATGCGCGGGCCTCGTACGACGCGCAGGTCACCACCTTGCGTGCCTCGGTGGGATCGCCGTTGCCGCCGACGATCACGGTGACGCCGGCGAGCTCGGGTGTGCGACGACGTTCCACCGCGACCTGGAACTGGTCGAGGTCGATGTGGAGCAGCCATCGATACCGCATTTCAGTAGACCTCCGGTCGGCGCTGCGCCAGATACGGTCGCACCGCCCGCGAGGCGTCGAGCGCGCGCCGATCGAGCTCGGCGACGACGACGGTCTCGTCCCGGCCCGCGTCGGCGAGGGCGATCCCCTCGGGCCCGAGCACCACACTCAACCCGCCGTATCTCAGATCACCCTCTGCCCCAACGTAGTTCGCGTAGGCGAGATACACCTGGCTCTCCAGTGCCCGGGCCGGCAGCAGGATCCTCTGGACCTCGTCGTATTCGGGCATGTTGGCGGTGGGCACGCAGATCAGGTCGGCGCCGCGCAGCGCAAGCGAGCGGACCAGCTCACCGAACTCGACCTCGTAGCAGATCAACAGACCGAGCCGCCATGACCCGAGCTCGACCACCGGCGGTGGCCGGTGGCCCGCGGTGAACCGGGACCGGTCGACATCGCCGAACAGGTGAGTCTTCCGGTGCGAGGCGAGCTGCGCGCGGGTCGCGTCCACGAGCCGGATCGTGTTGAACACCTGGGCATCCGGATCGATCTCCGCGCACCCGTAGAGCAGCGCCAGCCCGTGCCGGGCGCACAGGTCGGCGATCCGCTCCGCGATCGGCCCGCCCGGTGGATCCGCCCGGCGGGCCAGCACGTCGACGTCGACGTGGTAGCCGGTCACGAACATCTCCGGCGTGATCAGCAGGTCGGCGGTGCCGGCCGACCGCGCCATCACCGTGTCGAGGCGGGCCAGGTTGGCGGCCACGGCATCGGCGGTGTCCGGGGGCAGTGGTGCGCACTGCCACAGCGCAATTCGGAGGCGCTCGGAGTTTTCGGGTTCGGGGTTTTCGGGTTCGGGAGTCATGTCAGTGGCGATCATGTCAGAGGCCGATCCTGTCAGGGGCCGATGTCGATGGGGCCGAGGTGGTCGTAGACGTCGCCGGGGCCCGGGTTGTCGGGGTGGGTGGCACCGCCGAAGTGGGTGAGCACACCCCAGACCGCGTTGAGCGCGGTCTGCACCGCGCCCTCCACCCACGCGGGTGTGAAGGACACATCGTCGCCGGCGAGGAAGATCCCGCGCTCGGCGTCGGGCAGCACGTGCTGGTTGTGGAAGTGGCCGTACACGCGGGTGTTGTAGCGGTAGTGCCCGGGCAGCGCGCCCTTGAAGGCGCCGAGGAAATTCGGGTCGTCCTCCCAGGACACCGTCAGTGGCCGGCCGACGATATGGCTTTCGATGTCGAGGTCGGGATAGATCTTGCCCAGTGCCGACAGCGCCAGGGCCACACGCCGTTCCACCGGATGCGGCAACATCTTCAGGGCGTCGCTCATCCAACTGTAGGACAGGCAGATCACGCCGGGACGATCGGGTCCGTTGTCGAAGAGATAGGTGCCGCGGGTCAGGCGGTCGGTGAGGGTCATGCTCATCAGATCGCGGCCGGTCGCCGGATCGGTGTCGGTCCAGAACGGGCGGTCGACCATGACGAAGGTCTTCGACGACTGCATGTAGCGGGTCCGGTCCAGCGCCATCCACACATCCTGACTGAACAGGCTTTCGTCGCAATCGATCTCAGTGGTCAGCAACCACGCCTGGCAGGTCGCCAGCACGGCCGGGAAGACGCGGACATCACCCCACCGATCGGTGACCTCGATCCGGTCGGGGCCCAGCCGCCGCAACGACCGCACCCCGGCCCGGGGTGCACCGTGATGCAGCGACGACAGGCTGGTGCCGACCGGCCAGTGCGCGATCCGGTGCGGTGCGTGTGACCACAGGCGCCGCGGCACCTGCTCGGCGCCGCCGACGATGAGGAACTGATCGGAATCGCAGTTGGTGGCCACCACCCGCAGGATTTCCAGCATCGAATTGGCGAAATCGGAATCCCAACCACCGGTACCGAATCCGACCTGGCCGAAGAGTTCGCGATGCCGGAAGGTCAGAGAACCGAATTCGTCGGAGGTGGCGAGGAAATCGTAAAAGCTGCGGTCGTCCCACGCGGCGACGATCGGATTCCACAGCCGTTTCAGGGTGGCGGTGTCCCGGTCGGCGATGGCGCGCTGCAGGTCACCGAAGCCGAAGACGTGCTCGAGCGCGCTGTCCCAGGCGGCCTCGATCTCGGCGTAGACCGGCGGGAGATCGGCCACGGCGCGGGCGTAGTGCGTCTGCCCGCCGATGTCGATGACCGTGGACCCGGCCGCGGCGGTGAGCGGGTTGGGGAACGGGCGGTACCGGAGCCCGAAGCCGTCGACGTAGTGGAAGAAGGAACGCGAGGAGATCGGGAAACGCATGCCGCCGAGTTCGGCGATCTCGGGTTCCCCCGGCACGAACGGCTCCGACCGGAGCCGCCCACCGATCCGGTCGGGTTCATAGACCACGGGCCGCAACCCCAGCCGC
>JASGFO010000011.1:0-35526 GCA_047605505.1 Gordonia sp. (in: high G+C Gram-positive bacteria)
CGTCGGTCCACGCGCATGATGGTGATGCGGTCATGTGTTTCACCCCCCACGAGACCCGCCTATCGGCATATCTCGAATATGGGTTCTATGATACCCGCACCCACCGACAAAAAATCCGATGCCGTAGTAGTCCAGGCACGCGCGGGGGCGTTCGTTCAGTCGGCCATCTCGGTGCCCTGGTCCCAGGCCAAGCCCTGGCGCATGAACTCGGGAAGTCCGTGCAGGTGGTCGATCAGCACATCAGCGACGCTGGTGGCCTTCGTGCCTTCCGGTAAGCCCAAAATCAGTACGTAGCGGCTGGTCCGCTCGACCAGGGACACCGCCGGCCACACCCCAAGCCACGAGCCGACGTGGCGCCTGAAGCCGGCTCAGATCGGCATCAGGTAATGCTTACGCCGCGACCGGATCAACTGCTTGTCTCGCAACTGCGCCAAGGCCTTTCGGAGCTGGAGTCGGGTCTCGGCGGGTTCGATCACCGCGTCGATGTAGCCGCGCTCGGCCGCCAGGTACGGGGTCGCCATCATGACGTTGTAGAAGTCGATGAAGTCGCGGCGCACCTTGTCGGCGTCGGCCGCCGACATCCCCTCGGTCTGCCGACGCGTCAGCACCGCAGCCGCCGATTCCGCGCCCATCACCGCGATCTTGGCCGTCGGCCACGCGAAATTGATGTCGGCGCCGAGCTGTTTGGAGCCCATCACCGCGTAGGCGCCGCCGTACGCCTTGCGGAGCACCACCGTGATCTTGGGGACGTCGGCCTCCACGTAGGCGTACAGGAATTTCCCGGACCGCCGAATGGTGCCTTTCTGCTCCTCCATCAGACCCGGCAGAATACCGGGAGTATCGACGAGGAAAACCAGCGGAATATTGAAGGCATTGCAGATTCGGACGTGGCGGGTCGCCTTCTCCGACGCGTCCGTGTCGATCGTTCCCGCCATCACATTCGGCTGATTGGCGACAATGCCGACGCTGCGGCCGTCGATCCGCGCGTACCCGGTAATGATGTTGGGGGCGAACAGCTCTCCGACCTCGTGGAAATCGCCGTCGTCGAAGATCCGCACCAGGATGTCGTGCATGTCGTAGCCGGCGTTGTCGTTGTCCGGCATGAACGTGTTGAGCGATCGATCCGATTCGGTGATCTCCGGTTCCAGGCCCGGGTTGATCACCGGCGGCTGCTCATGGCAGCTCGACGGCATGTACTGCAGGTAGTCGCGCACCCACTCGAAGGCTGCCTCCTCGTCGGCCGCCACATGATGGATATTGCCCCACCGCGCCTGATTGTGCGCGCTGCCCAGATCCTCCGCCGAAATCTCTTCACCGGTGGTCTGTTTGATCACGTCGGGGCCGGTCACGAACATGTAGCTCTTGTCCTCGACGGCCACGAGGATATCGGTGTTCGCGGGGGTGTAAACGGCTCCGCCCGCGCATTTGCCCAGGATCACCGAGACCTGCGGGGCCAGCCCCGACAGCAGATCGTTGCGGCGGCCCATCTCCGCGTACCAGGCGAGGGAGGTGACCGCGTCCTGGATGCGCGCACCCGCCGAATCGTTGATACCGACCATCGGGCAGCCGATCTTGCCTGCCCACTCCATCAGCGCCGATACCTTGCGGCCGAACATCTCGCCGACCGTGCCGCCGAACACCGTCTGATCGTGCGAGAACGCCGCCACCGGACGGCCGTACACCAGGCCGTGGCCGGTGACCACGCCGTCGCCGTAGCCGCTGTCGGCGGCTCCCGGCATCTTGGCGAGCGCTCCGATCTCGATGAACGTGCCCGGATCGAACAGCATCGCCAACCGCTCACGCGGCGACGCGATCCCCTTCTTGGCGCGCTTGGCGATCGCCTTCGCCCCGCCGGGCTCGGCCGCGATCTCCAGCTTGGCCCGCAGATCCGCGAGCTTCGCGGCGGTCGACCCGGTGGTCGCGGCGGTGTCGGTCACGGTCGTCTCGGTCATCAGGACATTCCTTCCGCAACAGCGGGACGAGGCACCCGCGCGAGCCGGGCGGTCAGATCCGCTCCGATGGTGGCGATGTACGGCTCGTCGACGATCGACAGGTGATCACCGCCGACGTGGATGATCTCGAGATCGTCGACGACCTCGCCCCACCGGCCGTCCTCATCGATCTCGGCCCACTGCGGCTCCAACTCGATGGCACCGTCGTGCATCCGGTCCGCACGGTAGAGCACCACCTTGCCGTCATAACGGGTCGGGGTGATCGCGGTCAGCGCACGGTTGTCGATGAACGACGTCCGCTGGTGCTCGATGATGCCGCCGGGAATCTTGGTCCCCGACATCGACATCATCTCCATGATGATCTGGAACTGGCCCTCGTCGTCGGCCTCGACCAGCCGGTCCATCGGGACCGGGATATCCGGGTCGAGATCGTAGTTGCGGATCGCGAAGTCCTTCCAGCGTTCCAGCCGCGCCCGCTTGGTCTCCACGGTCTCGGTCATCTCCTCACGCGGCCGGACCACGTCGATGAGGCCGACGAATGCGACCTGCTCCCCTTCGTCGGCGAGCATCTGCGCGCAGCCGTAGGCCAACGCACCACCCAACGACCACCCGATCAGCACGTACGGACCGTGCGGCTGCACCTCCCGCAGTCGCGGAAGATACTGGCGGACACGCTCTTCCACCGTTCCTTCGACGCGGTCGAAGCCGATCACTGGCTGCGATTCCGGCAGCCGTTTCAGCAGCGCCTCATACGCCGACGTATTGCCGCCCGCGGGGTGGAACAGTAAGGCGGGCACCGGATCTCCAGCGCTCGGATCGTAGGTCTTGCGATCGCCGACGAGGCGCAGGTAGCGCACGAATCCGTCGGTGTCGGCAGCGGCATCGAGATACTCGCGAACGTAGTTCGCCATCTCCTCGATCGTCTCCGAATCCAAGATGTCCTCGACGTCGAGATCACCACCCGTCCGCTCGTTGAGCTTGTCGGTGAGACGTTGCGCCACATCCTCTTCCAGCACCGGCAATTTGTTGAAGATGCCGCCCGGCGAACGCTTGGTGATGACGGCGTAGGTGCCGAACGTCAGGCGCTCGGCCGCATCGCGCGGCGGGACGTCGGAGCCCGCCGCCTCGGCGACCGCCTGCTGCGAGGTGAGGTCGGGGGCGGGCTGGGCAGGGGCAGGAGTGGTCTCGATCTCGGCAGGCTCGATCCGGGGCTTCTCCGTCGCCGCTACACGACCAGCGGGAGGAGCGGCAGCGGGAGGAGCGGCAGCGGGAGGAGCGGCAGCGGGAGGAGCGGCAGCGGCAGCCGCTTCCGCAGCCGCCCGCTTCGCGTTCTGCTCGTCGATGTAGGCGTTGATCGCGGCAGTGTCGAGTTCGCCACCACCCGCGGCGTTCTGGGCCAGGTCATCGAGCTCGTCGCGGTGGGTGACGGCATACGAGACGAACTTCTCGACGTCGCCGAGGTGCGCCTGGCGCATGGCCTGCAATTGCAACTGCGGGATGTCGAACTCGAACTCGACGCGGTTCTTGATGCGTACGGCCATCAGCGAATCGAGGCCCAGCTCGATCAACGGGATCTCGCGCGGCAGATCCTCGGGGTCGTAGCCCATCGACTCGCCGACGATGATCGCAAGCCGATCACCCACGCTCTCACCGGATTCCGGATCCCACCGGTGGCCGATGTCGTCGACGATCTCCGGCTCGACGATCACCGTGTCGTCGGCGAATGCCGCGGCACCGGTCGTGCGGACCGGCTCCGCCACCTCCGCAGGCGTCGGCCCCGGGACGTCGGTCGGCACGTCGACCGAGCCGGTCACGACGGCCTCGAACAGCAGCCGGAAGTCCTTGCCCGCGTGGGATTCCGGATTCCGGGCGTGGACCGAGACCGAGGCACCGCCCGGATGCGGGCTCAGGGTGGTGGTGAGGGTGCCATCAGCCGGGATGGCGCCATGCGCCGCGGTCGCGCCGACCATTGCACCGTCGAGCACCTGCGCGGCCGCCGAACGCACCAGCTCACCGAGATCGGTGACCGCCGCGGCCGAGACCTCCCATGCGTGCCGGCCGTCGGGCAGCGCGACATGGGCGCCCGGCACCCGGCCGGTGCCACCACCGGCCGCGATCTCGGCGGTGAGCCAGAACGGTTTCCGTTCGAACCGGGTCCGCGGGATGTCGGCGAACTCACCTGCCCCGTACAGCGACGCCACATCCACCGGATGTCCGTGCACGTACAGCTTCATCAGGGCGTTGACCACACCGACGTTCTCGTCTTCCTTGCGGCGCAACGTCTCGACCAGCTCCGCGTCGCGCAGGCCCGCCGAAAAGGTCACCGCCGCAACGGAGATCAGGACCGCCGGGTTGGGCGAAAGCTCGATGAAGGTGCGGTGGCCGTTCTCGACCGACTTCGCGATGGCCTGGGAAAACCACACCGAATGCCGCAACCCCTTGAGGAAGTAGTCGATGGTGTGGATCGGCGCATGCCCGGCGCGATAGAACATCTCGCGGTCGACGGAGCTGTAGAGGCCGGTACCCAGGGGCGCGGGCTTGATGCCGGTGAGCTCGTAGGCGAGCTCACCCAGGAGGGGATCCATCTGCGAGGTGTGACTCGCACCCTTGGTCGCGAGCTTGCGGCCGAGTTTGCCCTCGGCCTCGGCGCGCGCCACGATCGCGTCGACCTGCGGCTCGGGCCCGCCGATCACGGTGTGCGTGGGTGCCGCGTAGACGCAGATCTCGAGGTCGGGATAGTCGGCCAGGACCGCTTCGATGTCGTCGGCGCTGTACTCGACGAGCGCCATCAGCCGGATGTCGTCACCCGACAGCATCGACTCGCCCTCGCCCATCAGCCGCGAACGCTGGCAGATCACCCGGGTCGCGTCGTCGAGGGAGAGTCCGCCACTGATGTAGGCGGCCGACGCCTCACCCATCGAATGCGGGACCAGCACACCGGGTTCCGCGCCGTGGTGACGCAGCAGATCGGCGAGCGCCACCTGGATGGTGTAAATACCGATCTGCGCGGTCTCGATGCCATAGGTCTGGGCGTCGTCGAGGAAGATCTCGACCATCGAGTAGCCGAGCTCGCGCTCGATGATTGCGTCGACACGGTCGACGGACCGGGCGAAGAGCGGGTTCTCGGTGTAGAGCTGCTTGGCCATCTTGCGGTGCTGCGACCCGAAACCCGACAGCAGCCACACCGCCGAGGCCGCGTCCGGCGAATCCGCCGAGTACACCAGCGGATTCGACTTGCCGTCGGCGATGGCGCGCAACCCGGTGACCGCATCGGCGTGCGAGCGGGCCATCACCACCGCACGGGAGCGCCCGTGGTTGCGCCGCGCCAGTGCTCGGCCCACGTCGGCCAGCGGCGTCGCCTGCCCCTCGTCGGTCTCGAGCCAGGCCAGCAGATCCGCGGCGGCCTTGCGGCGCCGGGACGGGAGGAAGGCAGAAACGACGAGCGGGGTCACCGCGCCGTCGACGGCGCAGGGCGCGTACCCATCGGCCGGATCGGAAACCTTTTCCGGCTCAGCGGTTTCCGCGTTCTTCGCGGCCGCCGCGAGAACGGCCCGCTCGGCCTCGGTGAGGTAATCGTCGTCGTCATCATCGACGTCATCGACGGCCGGCAGCGACGCGGCCGGCGCCGCCTTCGCCCCGGCTACGGGCGCGGCCGGCGATCCGAGGTCGGTCGGCAGTACTTCCCGCACGACGAGGTGCGCGTTGGTCCCGCCGAAGCCGAAGCCCGAGACACCGGCGATCGCATGGCCCGAGTAGCGGGTCCACTCCGACGTCTCGGCCGCCACCGCCAGACCGTTGGCGCCGAACTGGATGTACGGATTGGGACCGGCGTAGTTGAGCGACGCCGGAATCGTGTTGTGCTGCATGGCCAGCACCACCTTGGCGAGCGCACCCGCGCCGGCGGCGGCCTCCATGTGGCCGAAGTTGGTCTTGGCCGAACCGAGCAGCGCGGGTGCCCCGACCACGCGGCCGCGGCCGACGACCCGACCCAGCGCGTCGGCCTCGATCGGGTCACCGAGAATGGTGCCGGTGCCGTGCGCCTCGATGTAGTCGACCTGACGCGGGTCGGTCGCGGCATCGGTGTAGGCCGCGCGCAGCACCTCGACCTGCGCCTCCGGGTTGGGCGCGAAGAGACCATTGGAGCGGCCGTCGGAGTTGACCGCGGAACCGCTGATCACGGCCAGGATCGGGTCACCGTCGCGGCGCGCGTCGGCGACTCTCTTGAGCACGAACAGCCCGCCGCCCTCGGACCGGACCATGCCGTCGGCGTCGGCGGAGAAGGCCTTGATGTGGCCGTCCTTGGCAACCGCACCGATGGTGTCGAAGCCGACCGTGGCGGCCGGGGTGAGGATCATGTTGACGCCGCCGGCGAGCGCCACATCGGCCTCGCCGGAACGCAGGTTCTGCACGGCCTGATGCACCGCCACCAGCGACGACGAACAGGCCGTGTCAATGGCGACCGACGGCCCGTGGAAATCGAAGAAGTAGGAGACGCGGTTGGCGATGATCGACGTCGCGGTACCGGTCAGTGCGTACGCTGCGGTCTCGTCGGAGCCCTCGCCGAGCCCCAGCGCCGCGAGCAACTGATAGTCGTTGGTCGAGGTGCCGATGAACACGCCGACCGCGGCGCCCTTGAGGTCGCTGGCCGGGATATGTGCGTGTTCGAGTGCCTCCCAGGTCAGTTCGAGGGCCAGGCGCTGCTGCGGGTCGACCATCTCGACCTCGCGCGGGCTCATCTGGAAGAAGTCGGCGTCAAAGCCCTTGACGTCGTCGAGGTAGCCGCCGCGGAGATTCCGCTTGGCGAGCACCGCGGCCATCTCCGGGTTGGCACGGAACTCCGCCCAGCGGTCGTCGGGAAGCTCCGAGATACCGTCCCGACCTTCGATGAGGGCTTCCCAGGTGCTCTCCGGCGTGTTCCCGGCCTTGGGGAATCGGGTGGCGAAACCGACGATGGCGATGTCGTCGTCGGCGCTGCGGTCCCGCTGCCAGAACGAGTCGGCGTCGGATTCGACGCCTTCGTCGGGATCGCCCTCGATGATCCTTTTGGCGAGCATCGCGATCGTCGGATGGTTGTAGGCGACCGTCGCGGTCAGGATCACGCCGGTCTTGTCCTCGACGTCGGCGGCCAGCGCCACCGCGTCGCGCGACGACAGCCCGAATTCCTCCATCGGGCGATCGTCGGAGATCTGCGCGGCCGGAATGCCGGTGGCCTGCGACACCCACTCGCGCAACCAGTCACGCAGTTCGGGGACGGTCAGCCCGCCGGCGGTCTCACCGTCGGCGGTGCCCTCCGGTCGGGCGGGATCTGGTTGCTGGTCGTTATTCAGTTCGGACATAAGTCTTTCAGGCCTGGTCGGGGAAGGCGGTCTGCTTGTATCCGCCGCGGAGGCTACCGTCAATGTAGGCGGCCTTGGTGGCGCGCCGGGCGATCTTGCCGGAGCTGGTCCGCGGGATCGATCCCGCCGGGACCAGCAGGACGTCGCGGGCCATCACGCCATGTCGCGAGGCGATCGCGGCACGGACGGTGTCGGCGATCTCCTGGACATCGGCCTTCTTGCCCGGGCCACGTTCGGCGACGATCACCAGCTGTTCCGACGCGTCGTCGGGATCGAACGTCAGCCCCGACGTCGCGAACTCGAACACCACGCTCGGCAGCTGGTTGGCGGGTACGGCGAACGCGGCGACGAACCCCGGCCGCAGTGCGGTGCTGGCCTCCTGCGCACTGAACTCGAGGTCCTGCGGGTAGTGATTGCGACCGTCGACGATGACGAGGTCCTTCACCCGGCCGGTGATGTAGAGCTCGCCCTCGTAGTAGACGCCGAAGTCGCCGGTGCGCATCCACATCGCGTCCGCGGGTGTGCCCTCGGTGTGGGTGCCCTCGGGCAGCGGATTCTCGATCACGTTCTGGAACGTCGCGACCGTTTCCTCTTTCTTGTTCCAGTACCCGGCACCGATGTTGGTGCCGTGCAGCCAGATCTCGCCGACCTGCCCGTCGGGCAGCTCGGTGGAGGTTTCCGGGTCGACGATCGCGGCCCACTCGCTCAACGCGACCTGACCGCAGGACACCTGCGCGACCGCGTGCGGGGAATCGGCGTCGACGGTCTTGATGCGCCCGGCGTTGAGCTCCGCGCGATCGACGTAGATGATCTTCGCCTCGTTGTCACGTTGCGTCGCCGAGACGAACAGCGTGGCCTCGGCCATGCCGTAGCAGGGTTTGATCGCCGTCTTGGGCAGCCCGTACGGAGCGAAGGCCTCGTTGAACTTCTTCATCGAGCTGACCGTCACCGGCTCCGAACCGTTGATCAGGCCGATGACATTGGAGAGATCGAGGCTCTCCCCCGGTTTGGGCCGGCCGCGAACCGCCGCGTGCTCGTAGGCGAAGTTCGGGGCGGCCGCGTACGTCGGGGCGTTGTCGGCCACGGCCGCAAGCTCCCGGATCCAGCGGCCGGGACGCCGCACAAAGGCCTGCGGGCTCATGATGGTGATGTACTTGCCGCCCAGCGCGGGCAGGATCACCGTGAGCAGCCCCATGTCGTGGAACATCGGCAACCAGGTCACACCGCGCGCGTTGAGGTCGATCTCGATGCAATCGTAGATCTGCAGGACGTTGGCGGCGACGGCCTCGTAGGTGATCTCGACGCCGGCCGGGACCCGCGTCGATCCCGAGGTGTACTGCAGGTAGGCGATGGTGTGCTTGTTGTGATCGGGTCCGGGCACCGGCGGCACAAAGCTCGTGCCGACCGAGTCCGGGACCGCGTCGACGGCGATGACGCGTGGTCGCTGCTTGGCCGGGCGGTCGGCGAAGAAGTCGCGGACAGCCTCGGCCGACTTGGTCGACGTCAGGATCGCCGTGGGCGTGCAGTCGGCGAGGACCGCGGTCAGCCGGTCGGTGTGGCCGGGCTCATCGGGCGAGAACAACGGAACGGCGATGTTGTTCGCGTAGAGGGCGGAGAAGAAACCGATCACGTACTCGAGCGACTGCGGCGCCAGAATCGCCACCCGGTCGCCCGGCTTGGTGACCTGCTGCAGGCGGGCGGCCACGGCGCGTAGCCGCTTGCCGAACTGCGCCCAGGTCAGGTCCTGCGGCTCACCGTCCCGCTCCCGGCTGTAGTCGATGAAGCGGTAGGCGAGGGCGTCGGCCTGCTCGCGCACGTTGCGCTCGACGTAGTCGACGAGGGTCGCCTCGTTGGTGATGGAGATATGTCCATCTTTGTCGAGGAACTGGTCAAATTCAGTGTTCAGCATTTTTCACTCCTGTGGCCCCATGGGTCCGGTGGCACCGGCGGAATCTCGCCGATCGGGGATCCCGGCGCCACCGGCGCGTGCCGGTCACCACGTAAGCGTGTGATCAAGGGACGATCACGCAGCTTCTTCTACCTGTTCGTTGTGAGTTTCTGGTGTCCGATGCCGGGCATCCGGTATCGGGTGGTGCTGTGCGGTGATGGGTTCATCGAGACGTGGCACAGCGTTCACGACGTCGACACTTCATGGTCCATGGGACGATCGACCGATCACATTACTCCCCCTTGAGGAGAGAGATGACCGGCGCGAAGGCATCCATCTGGGTCGGGAAGACGCCCACGTATGACATTGACGTGGTCTGCCGGACCGCACGGATCTGGTCGGCGATCTCCTCGAAGGAGCCGATCGCGATGTAGGGCGAGTTCAGGATGTCGTCGACGGTGAACTCGGTGTCGTGTGCGATATTCGGCGGATACCCCTGTTCGAGGGCCTTGAGCGCCATCTGGGCGGTCTCGACCCGGTCGTCGGTGATGACGATCACGGCGATGGTCCAGTTGAGCTCGATCTCCCCGAATCGGTCGCCGGCCGCCGCCCGGATCCGCTCGACCCGCCCGGCCGTCTTCGCCAGGGTCATGTCCGACAGCTTCATCTTGCCGTCGGGTGTGGTCCCGGGGGCCACCGAGATGATGTCGGCATGCTTGGCGGCCAGGGCCAACATCTTGGGGCCGCCACCACCGACGGCGATCGGTGGGCGCGGACCCTGCCGCGGACGCGGGCTGCCCTCGAGTCCCTTGATCTGGTAGAACTCGCCGTCGAAGTCGACGGTCTCACCGCGGAGCAGGCCGTTGAGGATGGTCAGCGCCTCGTCGAGACGACGGATCCGCACACCCGGCGACTCGAAGGCGATACCGGCCTTGTCGAACTCCTCCTTGAGCCACCCGGCACCGATCCCGAGCTCGAGGCGCCCTTTGGAGAGCACGTCGATGGTGTTGGCCTCCTTGGCCAACAATGCCGGATGCCGGAAGCCGTTTGCGAGCACCGACGTGGCGAGGCGGATCCGGCTGGTCGCCTGTGTCAGCGCGCCGAGTGCGGCCAGCGGCCCCACCTGATTGCCCAGGTGATCGGGCACGGCGAAGGTGTCATAGCCGTATTCTTCGGCAGTCTGGGCGAGTTTGACGAACTTGCGGGCCCCGCCCTCGTCCTTGTTGCCCTCGCCGCCGGCGCCAAACCGGAACCTGCGCAGACCCGCGGGCGCGCCATCCTGGCTTCCCTCGGCCTCGACCTGCGTCATTCACCATCTCCTACCGGCTCTGGGCCCTGCGGGCACGGCTCTCGTGTCGTCCGCCCGGACGATCATTCGCCCCACGGTAATGCAGGTGCCGCGCGCGCCCAAACAAGACCACCGGGAATGCGGCAACCCACCGCCGGATCGGCGGTGGGTTGATCAGGCCGGGACGCCTCGGGAATCACCCGAAGATGTCGATGATGTCGTCGAGAACGTCGGCGATGGCGTCGTTGCCCATGAGGTTGTTGCTGTCGCCGGAACCGGAGTTGCCGATGACGGTGTTGTCGCCGGGGTCGCCGGTGGCCACGCTCGACTGATCGTCGTCGTCGGCCCAGTGGACGATGCCGTCGGCCGGGCCGTCGCCGTAGTACGAGCCCAGGTCGATGTGGGCGGGTTCAAAGGTGGTGGTGATGCTCTCGCCTGCGGTGCCGGTGTGGTCGATCTGACCGGGATCGAGGTCGGCGGGGTCGAGGTTGATCGAGGTGCCGTCGGTGTCCGGGAAGGTGCCGACGGCGTCGGGCAGCCCGTAGTCCCAGTCGTGGACGTAGGGGTCGTCGAGGACGACGTGGTCGGTGCCGAACCCGTGATCGCCGAGTTGCTGGTTGCCGAGCTGCTGGTCGAAGTCGTGTTCACCGGCCACGATCCCCTGGGCCGGCGGCGCGTCCACCGAAATCGCCGCGTCCACCGAGATCGGGGCGGCATCGAAGCCCGGACCGGCCATCGTCGGCATCGCACCGGACAGGGGTGAATCAGACGGGAAGGGGTCAGCGGTGATGTCGGCTGGGAAATCGGACATGATGGTGCTCCTTGTGCGCGGGGGCCTCGGTGATCTCGATGCCCTCACGGTGAGGACACACCGCAACGCTATGCGGATTGCTGACCTGCGGGAACGGGGTTGATCCCCGGCGCCTCGGAGGCGAATGCGGGGTTCGGGCCCCGGCGTCGCAGGGCGGAGTGGGGGCTGCGGGGTGGTCTCGATACACCTGGCTCGGCTGACGCCTCGCCAGGCACTCGACCAGCAGAAGAACAGTGACCGGCCAACGGGACGACAGCAACCGCCGACGGGATGGGATGGGCGTGGGCGGTCAGCGCGGGGGGCGGCGGCCCGGCTGGGGGCCGCGCTGCCGGGGGGTGCTGCCGGCCTCTCGTTCGGCGCGGGCCATGTCGGCGACGATCCCCTCCGCGCTGCGTGCGGCCGCCCGGCACACCCGGGTCGTGAGGTTGTTGTTGAGCGGGTGGTCGGCCCGCGTCCGCCACCGTTGCACCGCGGCGAGTGCCACGGTGCGGCCGCTGGTCATGGTCTCGAAGGGGTCGAGTCCGAGCCGGTCGTCGGCGGACGTTCCGTAGCCGCCGATGAGGCGGGTCACCTCGATGACCTCGCTCTCCGAAAGCGACGTCTTGGCCGAGCGCAGCATGCCGAGCAGGCGCACCTCGGTGAATCCGTGCACATCGCCGAGCATGCGGGCGGTGGCCCGCGCGATCGGCTCGGTGCCTGGCGCGGGGTACCGCTTGAGGATGCGCGCGAGCTCCACCAGCGCCGAATGCGCCTTGAGAGATTCCGCGCGCTGGCCGAACTGCACGTCGATCACCGACTGCAGTTCGGCCAGACCGCTGCGCGCGAGGAGTTCGTCGGCCAACGACGTCGCATCGGCGACACCGCCCTGGATCAGGGCGATCGCAATGCGGATCCCGAAGAGCCCGAAGCGTTCGACCAGCGCGGCCCGTGTCTCGGCGTCGAGATCGAGGGGTGAGTTGGGTCGGGCGAAGCGGTCCACCGACAGCATCGCGAGCTGCAGGTCCTCGGCCGATGCCGTCGCGAGCGTGGTCAGTGCGGTGAACTCGCGTTGCCGCAGGGTCCGGGCGGTCAGCGCGAGCAGACCCGCGACCGGGACGACGGCCTGACACAACCCGGAGGCGGACAGATCCGCGGCATGTTTGGCGGCGACGTCGCGGGCCGACATCATCGCGTCGATGCGGCCCACCCCGATCTCGTCGGCGCGCGAGATCACCCCGATCACCCCGAGCGGCCCGCCATCGCCGCCGACCTGGGCGTTGAGCTCGGTGAGCATCGACACATCCGATGCCGTCGAGATCTTCATCAGATAGACGACGGCGTCGGCACCGGACACGCCTTCCTCGGGTGCCAGCAGATCAATGGTCCGCCGGGATACCTCGGAATTGATCGACGCGGTGCCCGGGGTGTCGATGATGGTGCGGCGCACCAGTTCCGACGTCGGCCAGTTCACCATCAGCCGGTCGATCGACGGGGGGTCGAGCGCGTCGAGATTGAACGAGAGATGCCCGTCGTGGCGTTCGATGGGCACCGGCGCGGACAGGCCGTTGACGTGGTGGGCACGCACCGCCGGGGTCGCACCGTGCCCGAACCAGGTCACGATCTTGGTGCACTCGGTGGCATCGGTCGGGGCCAGCTCCTCCCCGATCAACGCGTTGAGCAGGGTCGACTTCCCGGCCTTGAGCGCCCCGGCGAGCGCGATGCGCATCGGCTCGCCGAAGCGGATGAGGCACCGCTCCACGTCATCGACGGCCGGCGCCGCGCGGGGGCCGTCGCCGCGGTAGACCGCCTCGGCGTCGGTCAGCAGCGCCCGCACGTGGTCGGCTGCGCTCACGATGTGCCCCCCTTGGCCCAGGCCGACACCTCCGACAGAAGCTTGAGATCGGCCTCGATGATCTTGATGCGTTTGTCCACCGTAGACGCCTCGGCGCGCGCCGCCTCCTCGATGGACTTGATGGACTCGGTCAGTGATCGCGTCGTCTGCTCGGCGATCCCGCGGAAGTGATCGCGCAGCACCCGCTGGATGGCGCGCAGCCGGTAGCGGGACTCCGTCGACGCCTCGAACAGGACGTCGTCGATGAACTTGCGGACCGCCACCTTCCCCTCGGCACGACGGCGGGCCAGTCGCATCTCCTTGTCCTCCTTGTAGGTCTTCCGACCGAGCAGGAGACCGGCCGCCGCCGAGAACGGGTTGAGCATCGACATCCCGATCATCGTCGACATCATGCCGAACATCATCATGCCGCCGTAGGAGCCGCGCATGCCGGTGACGAGCTTGCTCACGATGCCCTGCGGGTCCTGCGTCATGTCGGAAAGTCCCTCGACCGGTGCGATCTCGTGCCCCACCCGCGCCAGATCCACGTTGGGGATCGTGACCGACGCCGTCGTGTCGGCGAAGGACTCGGCCACCCGCTCGGCGACCGCCAGGGACTGCTCGTGCACCCAGACGAAGTTGTCGCCGACCGCCTCGGCGATGTCGTTCTTGAGGTTCTCGCCGAGCTCGTCCCAGAACTTTGCCGGATCACCGGCGTCGATCTGGGATTCGTAGTCGCGGATCATGGTGCGGGTGCGCGACCGCAGGTCGTAGTCGGCGTCGGCGGAGAGATCGGCGATGCCGTCGTTGAGGGTCTGCTGCCACATCGAGGTGCGGGCCGAGAGCTCCTTGGCCTCGGCGCGGGCCCGCTCGAGTTCGGCGACGAGTCGGCCCTTCACCTCCGGATCCTTCAGTGTTGCCAGCTCGGGTTGGAGCACGACCGACAGATGCTCGGCCGCCGAGCGGACCTCGGCCATCACGACGCGCTGCATCGCGGCGCCTGCCTGCGCGAGCACCTTGTTGTTGAGGTACTCGATCAGCGCCGGAAAGCCGGACTCGGCGTTCAACTCGGGGTCACTGAGCCGCACCGCGTGGGCCCGCAGCAGCGAGGAGACCGGCTTGGGCTCGAGAGCGATGCCTGCCTTCGTCAGGTGGGCGACGTCGGCGGCGAGCACGGCCCGCCAGGACGGGTAGAGGTCGATCTTGGTGGCCAGGCACAGGGCGTTGGGGCAGATCTCATGCGCCTGGCGGATGAAGGACAGCTCCGGGGCGGTGAACTCCTGGCTCATGTCGGAGACGATCAGGATGGCATCGGACGCCGCGAGCAGCCCCAGCGTCGCGGCGGCGTACGGCGAGCCGACGCCGCCGGTGCCGGGCGTGTCCACCAAGACGAGACCCTGCTTGAGGAAAGGGCTGGGAACCTTGATCTCGAGCCGGAGGATCTTGGCGCCGCCGGCCAGCGGGGAGGCGACGAGGTCGGTGGTGATGTCATCCATCGGCACCGGCACCGCGCGCTCGCCGGCCTCGGCGTCCTCGACGATCAGCCGCGCGGTGGGCTCCTCACCGTAGCCCACCGAGGTGATCATCGACGTCGTCTCCGCATCGCCCACCCGGCACACCGGAATGTTGAGCAGGGAGTTGATCAGTTGGCTCTTGCCCTGCTTCAGCTGTCCGACGACCACCACCCGCGACGACGGCTCGGTGACGCGGTCACGCGCGGTCATCAGCCGCCGGGCGAGATCATCGCGTCCCTCGCGCACTGCCATCTCCCGCAGGCGATCGATGATCTGGCAGACCTTCTGACTGTTGGCGTCCATCGGTCGGATCAGAAGATGTCGTCGAAGACATCACCGATGCCCTCGACAATCCCACCGGCCGCACCGGCAACCCCACCGGTCAACCCATCCGCAATACCCCCGAGAAGACCACCACCATCAATATTCACATCCGGCAGACCCAAACCATTATCCGTGGTATTGGTCGTATTGGCCGTGTCATGCGAATCATGATTGAACGAATCATTCGTCGAAAAATCATCATGCGAATCATGCTGACTCTGATCATTGAACGAATCATCAATATTATGCGAGTCATGGGTCTCCGTGTAGTGATTGCTCGCATCATTGGTGATACCACCATGATGGGTCCCCAGATCAATCCCCGACAGATCCACATCACCACCGCCACCACCAAACCCGGCACCACCACCGGCAAACCCACCATCGCCACCATCGCCACCGGCACCGAACAACCCACCGGCACCCGCAGCACCACCCGACGCATCACCACCATCGCCACCGAACCCGGCACCACCACCGGCATCCACATTCAGCTGCGCATGATTGTCATTGGTGCTGTTGTCGGTAATCGTATTGGTCGTGGTATTACCCGAGTTGTTGCCATCGATCGAGTTGTCCACGGCCGTCGTCGAGTTGTCGATCGTATTACCCACCATGTTGCCATCACCGGTCACCGACCCATCACCGGTCGAGATGTTCCCCGAATTACCACCACCCACCGACACCGCACCATCCCCACTGGTCACCGTCGAATCCACCGCACTGACCGCATCCCCACCGGTCCAGGTATTACCACTCATGATGATCTCCTCCGAAAGTTGTGAATCATGTTGCCCGAGAGAGTTTTTCGTATTCACCCGCTCGCTGTCTTCAACACTAGGCCGATCACCGGCACCCGGTAACGGGGCTCAGCCCCCCCACCCGGACACCACACCCCGGGACCACTAGGGGCACCACCCGGACCGGATCGGGGGTGCTCACCTCACCCGCCGAATCCCGGATCGGCGACCGCACCCGGATCGGCGAATCCCGAGTCCGCCGCGCCGGCGTCGAAGGCGGGTGCCGCACCCCCACCGAAGTCGTGGTACTCGGTACCGGCCGCGACGCCGGTGTCGACGAAGCCCCCCGTCGGGTCGACGCCCGGGTCGCTGGGGGCCACACCCGGGTCGCCCGGATCGGCCGACGAATCCAGCGGGTCGGCACCGAGAGCGGTGCCCAGCGGGTCGGTCCCGAGGTGATCGGTGCCGAGCGGGTCGGTCTCCGAGTGATCGGTCCCCAGATGATCGATGCCCAGCGGGTCGGCATCGGTGTCCGGCAGGTGCACGTCGCCGGCCGTCGAGAAGGGATCCGCATGGTCGGGAACCGGCACCGCGGACTCGTCGCCGTCGGTGCCAGGCGCGGCGGCGTCGACGCGGTCGGCGGTCCGGAAGGCATCCGGTGCCGATGACGCAAACGGGTTGAGCGTGGTCTGGACCAGGCCGCTGCCGCTGTCACCGGTCGCGGTCGCGGTCGCGGCCACCGCCAGGGTCGGATCCATCGCGATCGGCGCCGGCTGGAACGGCGTCGACCCCGTGGTGGCCGGCATCGCCCCGGAGAGTGCCGCCGGAGTCGGCCCGGTCGGAGTCGGCCCGGTGGTCGGTTGACCGGTGCCCGCACCCCCGGCATTCGAGTCCTGCGCCCCGGCATTCCCGCCCTCGGCGCCGACCCGGGCCTGACCGTGGTTGTCGGTGGTGCTGTTGTCGGTCGCGGTTGCCGTGGTGGTGTTGCCGCTCCCGTCCCCGTGCGTCGACTGGTCGACGGTGATCTCGCGGTTGTCCTCGGTGTTGCCGACCTGGTTCTCGTTGCCGGTCGTCGAGCCGTCGCCGGTGTTGACATTGCCCTCGTTGTCGCCGCCGATCGCGACGGCCTTGTCACCGATCGCCACCACATTGCCGTCGCCGTTGATGGTGTAGTGCTTGCTGTAGTCGTTGAAGATGTTCTGGACGATGTGCTCGGTGGATCCGTGGGAGGGCACCGACGGCTGCCAGCCACCGCCCCCACCACCGGAGGGTGCGGGTGCGGCAGGCGCGATCGTCGGCGCGACCTGTGCGACGGCGGCCTGCACCTGATGCGGTGAGGCGTGGCCGACGCCGGCGAGATCCAGGCAGCGCGCCGGGTTCTCGCGGAACGCCTCCTGCGTCTCGGGATCACCGAACAGTTCCATGAAGAACTGCACGAGTGCATTGTGCTGTTCCGCTTCGGTGGCGGGTTCGTGCGTGGTGCCGGTCATGTCCGTCTCCTGATGGGTGAGTCCTCGTGAATGTCTTCTCGATGTCCTCGCGAGGACATGCTCACAACGGTAGGGAGATTCCTTGCCCGCCAAAACGGGGCAGATCCCGCAGCCCGACGGCCGGTGAGCGGGGATCGACCGCGGATCCCCCTATCCCGACTAGGGGATGACGCGGAGACCGCGGCGAGGCCGGGTCCCGGCCACCGAACCCGATGGGGAGGTCAGCAGATCCGATGTCGGCAGATGATGTACCCCGCGCACGTGCGGTACCCCGCGCACGCCGACATGCCGCGTCGGCGGCCGGTGGATGAACCGACCGCCGACGCGGCATGACCATGAGCAGATGGCCGTATCCGAGACGACCAGAAGACGGATCAGAAGATGTCGTCGAAGACATCACCGATGCCCTCGACAATCCCACCGGCCGCACCGGCAACCCCACCGGTCAACCCATCCGCAATACCCCCGAGAAGACCACCACCATCAATATTCACATCCGGCAGACCCAAACCATTATCCGTGGTATTGGTCGTATTGGCCGTGTCATGCGAATCATGATTGAACGAATCATTCGTCGAAAAATCATCATGCGAATCATGCTGACTCTGATCATTGAACGAATCATCAATATTATGCGAGTCATGGGTCTCCGTGTAGTGATTGCTCGCATCATTGGTGATACCACCATGATGGGTCCCCAGATCAATCCCCGACAGATCCACATCACCACCGCCACCACCAAACCCGGCACCACCACCGGCAAACCCACCATCGCCACCATCGCCACCGGCACCGAACAACCCACCGGCACCCGCAGCACCACCCGACGCATCACCACCATCGCCACCGAACCCGGCACCACCACCGGCATCCACATTCAGCTGCGCATGATTGTCATTGGTGCTGTTGTCGGTAATCGTATTGGTCGTGGTATTACCCGAGTTGTTGCCATCGATCGAGTTGTCCACGGCCGTCGTCGAGTTGTCGATCGTATTACCCACCATGTTGCCATCACCGGTCACCGACCCATCACCGGTCGAGATGTTCCCCGAATTACCACCACCCACCGACACCGCACCATCCCCACTGGTCACCGTCGAATCCACCGCACTGACCGCATCCCCACCGGTCCAGGTATTACCACTCATGATGATCTCCTCCGAAAGTTGTGAATCATGTTGCCCGAGAGAGTTTTTCGTATTCACCCGCTCGCTGTCTTCAACACTAGGCCGATCACCGGCACCCGGTAACGGGGCTCAGCCCCCCCACCCGGACACCACACCCCGGGACCACTAGGGGCACCACCCGGACCGGATCGGGGATCGCCCGCGGACCACCTGTGTGCACCATTTGCCCGGGCCGCGGGCCGCCGACCGTGTAGGCATGGTCCCAGGAGCAATCGAGCACGGGGCCCATCGAGCGCAGGGCCCATCGAGGTAGATCGGCGGTCGACGAGAATGGGTGCGGAGTGGGGACCGGCGTCCGGCGACGGCGCCGCGGGTACCCGATCATGAGCCGACCGGGCTCGCCGCAGGCGCTGCGGGACCTCAACCGGGGCCGGGTGCTCGGCGCCCTGCGGGAATACGGCGACCTCTCGCAGGCCGAGCTCTCCCGCCGGACCGGGCTCGCCCCCGCGACGGTCTCGAACATCATCCGGCACCTCCGATCGACCGGCGAGGTCGTGACCGGCGACAGCCCGGGCCGGCGCCGGACCATCCGGCTGGCGCCGGGCCCCGGGTTCGTCCTCGGCATCGACTACGGTCACCGGCACCTGAGCGTCGCCGTCGCCGATCTCGACCACCAGGTGCTGACCGAGGAGCGTGTCGACCTGGCCGCGGATGTCTCGGCGCGGGACGGCATGGCCGAGGCGGCCCGCCTGACCCGGCGCGTCCTGCGGACCGCGGGCGTCGACCGCGGCGAGGTGATCGCCGCCGCGATGGGACTGCCGGCGCCGATCGACCGCACCACCGGCCGGGTCGGGTCGCCGTCGATCCTGCCCGGCTGGGTCGGCGTCGACGCCGGCGGTATCGCGACCGAGACCCTGGAACTTCCCGTACGCGTCGTCGTCGACAACGACGCGAATCTCGGCGCGCTGGCCGAATGGTGGTGGGGCGCCGGCGCCGGATACTCCGATCTCGTCTACCTCAAGCTCTCCGACGGCGTCGGCGCGGGCCTGATCATCGGCGGACACCCGTATCGCGGGGTGACCGGCACCGCGGGCGAGATCGGGCACACGACCGTCGACGAGTACGGCGAGCTCTGCCGCTGCGGCAACCGCGGATGCCTGGAGACGGTCGTCTCGGCGCGGCGGGTGACCTCGATGCTCGCGCCGATCGTCGGTGAGACGCTCTCGATCGCCGAGATCGTCGCGCGCGCAGCGGACGGTTCCCGGGCCTGCGAGCGGCTGCTGACCGACGTCGGGCTCCAGGTGGGCGGGGCGCTGGCCGACCTGTGCAGCCTGCTCAATCCCGAGATCATCCTGATCGGCGGCGAGCTGGCGCTGGCGTCGGAGTTGCTGATCCCGGCGATGGCACGGGTCATCGGCCGGTGCGGCGTGCCCGCGGCGGTCGCGGCCGTCCGCATCCAGCGCGGCGATCTGGGGCCCCGGACCCATGTTCTCGGGGCGATCGCGCTGGCGCGTCGCGAGTCGGGCGCGACCGCCGTCTTCAACTCTTGAACAATTCGGCTCGACTGCCCGCGATCTCTTGTACTGTGATCACAAACCGAGTTCTATGTGATCAGAGTCACACGATCGCCGGGTGGGCCCGGTGCCGCGCCCGACAACGGAGAGGACAGGAAAATGAGCGAATTCGGGGCCGTCCACGACGGTCCAGAGGTGTTCGGGGACGACGAGGAGTCATCGGGCAACCGGGTCATCCTCATCGCCGCGGTGGCCGCGATGGGCGGCCTGCTGTTCGGCTATGACAGTGCCGTCATCAACGGCGCGGTCTCCTCGATCCAGGAGGACTTCCACATCGCCGACTCGACCCTCGGCTTCGCCGTGGCGTCGGCGCTGCTCGGCGCCGCCGCGGGCGCAATGAGCGCCGGTCGCATCGCCGACCGCATCGGCCGCCTCAAGGTGATGCAGATCGGCGCGGTGCTGTTCTTCATCAGCGCGCTCGGCTCGGCGTTCGCCCCCGAGATCTGGAGTCTCGTCTTCTTTCGGATAGTCGGCGGCCTCGGCGTCGGCGTCGCCTCGGTGATCGCCCCCGCCTACATCGCCGAGACCTCACCGCCGCACATCCGCGGACGCCTCGGCTCACTGCAACAGCTGGCCATCGTCCTCGGCATCTTCTTGTCCCTGCTCGTCGACTACATCCTGGCCGAGGTCGCGGGCGGCGCGAACAACCCGCTCGCCTTCGGCATGGATGCGTGGCGCTGGATGTTCCTGGCCATGGCGATCCCCGCGGTCGTCTACGGGGCGCTGGCCTCCACCATCCCCGAGTCGCCGCGCTATCTGGTTGCCTCACAACGCATCCCGGAGGCACGAAAGGTGCTGACGCTGCTGTTCGGGGAGAAGAACCTCGAACTCACGATCACCCGCATCCAGGACAGCCTGACCGGCGACAAGCCATCGTGGAAAGACATCGTGCGGCCCACCGGCGGCATCTACCCCATCGTCTGGGTGGGTCTGCTGCTCTCGGTCTTCCAACAGGCCGTCGGCATCAACGTGATCTTCTACTACTCCAACGTCCTCTGGGAGGCCGTCGGATTCGACGAGTCGTCGGCGTTCCAGACCAGCGTCTTCACCTCGATGGTCAACATCGTGTCGACCTTCATCGCGATCATGCTGGTGGACAAGATCGGCCGTAAACCGCTGCTGCTCATCGGTTCGGTCGGCATGACCATCACGCTCGGGGTCATGGCCGTCTGCTTCGGCACCGCAGCGCAGGTCCCCAACTCCGACGGCGTGCTCGAGCCGAACCTGACCGGCGCCGCCGGGCCGATCGCGCTGGTCGCCGCCAATCTGTTCGTCGTGTGCTTCGCGCTCAGCTGGGGCCCGATCGTCTGGGTGCTGCTCGGCGAGGTGTTCCCGAACCGGTTCCGCGGTGCGGCCCTCTCACTCGCCGCGGCCGGCCAGTGGGCCGCGAACTGGGCGATCACCGTCAGCTTCCCGAGCCTGAAGTCCTTCTCGCTCGGCTTCGCCTACGGCATGTACGCACTGTTCGCCCTGTTGTCCCTGCTCTTCGTGGGCCGGTTTGTCCAGGAGACCAAGGGGCTGTCCCTGGAGGACATGGACGCGCGCTCCGGCATCACCCACGACAAGACCGGCCACGAGGCGTCCGCCTAACCGCGGCAGAAAGGAGTACGAGATGACTGCCACGACCACCGGTCCGCGCAAGATCGCCGTCCTCGGCCCGATCCCGCGCGACCACATCACCACCCACCGCGGTGAGGTCTTCGACAAGTACGGCTGCGTCCTCTACACGGTCGCCGCGTTGTCGTCGCTGCTCGGTCCCGACGACGTGGTGCGGCCGATCGTCCACGTGCGGCAGGGTGATCTCGACGCCATCCGGGAGAAGCTGGCCCCGTTCGGCAATGTCGACCTCACCGGGATCCGCGCCGACAGCGACCGCGGCGACGTCGTCGAGCTGACCTTCCGGGATCAGAACTTCCGCGACGAGCGGCAGACCGGGTTCATGCACCCGATCCAGCCCGAGGATGTCGAGTTCGCTTTGGACTCCGATGCTTTCGTCTGTGTTCCGATCACCGACTACGAGGTGGCACAGCCGACGCTGGCGTACATCCGCGAACACAGCGACGCGACGATCCTGCTCGACTGTCACGGGCCAACCGTCGCCCTCACCGCCGAAGGGCACCGGGTGAGCCGGCTGTGGATCGACCGCGACGCCTGGCTGCCGACCATCGACATCATGAAGATGAACCTGGAGGAGGCCGGCTGCGCCTGGTTCCCGCCGCCGGGCGGTGACCCGGCCCTGCTGGGCGCCCCGCTGCCCCGCGAGCAGCTTCCCGAGTTCGCGGCACACTGCCTCGACCGCGGTGTCACGGCCGTCTGCGTGACCCTCGACGAGGAGGGCTGCGCCCTCTACTTCCGCGATCCGTCCGGCGAACTGCGGGAAGAACTGGTGCCGCGCATCGAGGTGACCGACGTCGTCGACACCACCGGCTGCGGTGACTCCTTCGCCGCGGGCATGGCATTCGGGTATCTCGAGTCCGGCGACCTGGTGACCGCGGCCCGCTACGGCAACGCCATGGGGGCGCAGCGGTGCTCGGGCAGCGACCTATCGGTCTACCTGCCGAGGGAAGGCACCGATGCGCAGATCGCCGCCGCATACGGACTCGAGGTAGCGGTGCCGTGAGCGCACCCGTCACCACCGACACCGCACCGTGGACGGTGACCGAGTATGACTGGAACCCGGAGCGCGCCAACTACTTCGAGACAGTGTTCACCGTCGGCAACGGTCGGCTCGGTACCCGCGGTTCACTCGAGGAGAGACACACCGGGGCGCTGCCGGGCACGTTCCTCGCGGGAGTCTACGACTCCTTCGACTCCCCGGTGACCGACCTCGTCAACGCCCCCGACTGGCTCGACACAGAGGTCTTCGTCGACGGCGTCCGCCTCGACCCCGAGTCCAGTGCCGTCGCCGCACACCGGCGGGAGCTCGACCTGCGGACGGGCGTGCTGCGCCGGCAGACCGACTTCGTCGTCGACGGCGTGACCGTCCGCCTGCAGACCGAGCGGTTCGCGAGCATGGCCGACCGCGACCTGTGCGGGCTCCGGGTGCAGGTGACCCCGCTCGACCGGTCGGCGAGCGTCGTCGTCTGCACCGGCATCGACGCCCACCGGCGCAATCTCGAGCGACTCCCGGCCTACCCGCCGGGCACCACCTTCGGCGCGGATCGCAAGTGGGACAAGTGGGCCCGATCGACACACCTGACGTCGACGGGCAGTGGCCAGGACGGCGAGGTGGACTGGATCGGCACCACGACGATCGCGTCGGGCATCGACCTCTCCTATGCCCTCCGCGCCGACGCGACGCCCGCACCGGACCGGATCCGCCGACATCGCCGCCATGAGCGGGTGGTGCGGGAGATCGAGTTCGGCGAGGTGCCCGCGGGAGCGAGCGCCACCGTCGACAAACTCGTGGGAATCGCCACCGGCCGTGACCCCGGCGCCGAGCGGGCGCCGCAGGTGCGGGCGACGGCGACGGTGCGTTCGGCACCGTCGTTCGACGAGGCGCGCGCCGCGTCGGCGGCCGTCTGGGAACGATTGTGGGCGGATTCGGACTGCGAGATCGTCGGCGACGAACGCGCCGCGCAGGCGGTGCGCTTCTCGATCTATCACCTGCTGATCGCGGCCAACCCCGACGACGCGACCGTGAACATCGGCGCCAAGTCCTTGTCCGGCGAGGGCTATCGCGGGCACGTGTTCTGGGACACCGAGATCATGATGTTGCCGTTCTATCTGTTCACCCAGCCGCGGACGGCCCGGGCACTGCTCGGCTACCGGTTCCACACGCTGCCGGGGGCGCGCGAGGTGGCCCGCGACAACGGGACCGGCGGCGCCCGATACCCGTGGGAGTCGGCCGACACCGGCCGGGAGGAATGCCCGCAGTTCACCCCCGACGGCCTCAACCGCTTCTACAGCCGGGAGGAGGAGGTGCACGTCACCGCCGATGTGGCCTACGCGATCCTGCGCTACACCGATGTCACCGGCGACGTCGACTACCTCTATGGGGAGGGCGCCGAGATCCTGTTCGAGACCGCCCGGTTCTGGGTGCAGCGCTGCCTGCGCGACGGCGACCGGCTGGTGCTCCGGACGGTGATGGGACCTGACGAGTTCCACTCGCACGTCGACAACAACGCCTTCACCAACCGGCTGGTGCAGTGGCATCTCGCGCGGGCCGCCCAGGTCCACGCGGACATGGCCGCGCAGCGGCCCGCCGAACTCGCGGCCCTCGCCGAGCGCATCGGGTTGGCGCCCGACGAGGTCACCGGGTGGGCCGACGCGGCGACCCGCATCGTCGCACCCGTCGACCCCGACGTCGGCGTCATCGAGCAGTTCGACGGCTACTTCGACCGCACGATCGTGCCGGTGACCGAGTGGGACGAGAACGACATGCCGCGCTACCCGGCCGGCTACGACCACTTCACCTGCGAGGACACGTCGCTGCTCAAACAGCCCGACGTGGTGATGCTGATGTATCTGCTCCCCGCCGACTATTCGTTGGAGACGCGGTACGCGAACTACGCGTTCTATGAGCCGCGCACGCTGCACAAGTCGTCGCTGAGTCCGTCGATCCACGCGATCGTCGGCCTGCAGGTCGGTGATCGGACCAAGGCCGAACAGTATTTCGCACGGTCGGCCTTCGTCGATCTCGACGACAACCAGGGCAACACCGAGGAGGGAATGCACATCGCGTCCGCGGCCGGGACCTGGCAGATCGTCACGCACGGGTTCGGCGGTTTCCTCGCCACCCGCGACGGCCTGTCCTTCTCGCCCGCCCTGCCGGCGTCGTGGGACCGGGTGCGGTTCGGGGTGGCCTGGCGTGGGCGGAGAATCCGCGCCGACCTCGGTCACAGCGACGTCGTGCTCGAGCTCGTGGGCGCGGGCCCCGACGAGACGGTGACCGTGTGGGGTCGGCCCGTCACGCTGTCACCGGGGCAGGCGGTGACCGTCGTCGACGCCTGAGAGGCCGGCGCGGCCGGTCAGGGTCCCCGGGTCAGGGGCCGAGAGGTCCGGCCCGGGGGTCGGGGGGGACCGGTCAGGCCAGATCCGGCAGGTCACCGAACGCGGATTCGGTGGACACCGGGAAATCCGCGTGATGATCCAGATCGGTCGGGTCGCCGTAGTGATGCTCGTAGCCGCCGAGGTCACCCGACGCCGGCCCGTCGACACCGGGCACCTCCGCAAAATGGCTCGCGGTGGGCAGTCCCACCGACTCGGCCCCGGTCATCATCGGATCACCGACGCCCAGCAGGCCGTCGATTCCGGCGAGGTCGGCACCTGACACATCATCGGCAGCGACCGCGTGGTGGGTGGACGGGGCATCGGCAAAACCGCCCGGGGCCGCGTCGAACGCCGGGTCACCGGTGAACCCGGGCCCGTGAGCAGACTGATCTGCGGGCTGATCGACGAGATCAAAGGCACTCGCGACATCACTCCCCGCCCAGACCGACGTCTGCGCGTTGGCCCCCGACCCGTGATCGACCGCGCCGAACAGCCCGCCCGCAGGCGCCGCCGGCCCGGCGGCCAACGGCAGCAGGGCGTCGATGTCCGCCGGCGCCACCCCCTCCAGCCCCGCCGCGGCGAGCGCCGCCTGCGGATCCTCGGCGTAGGCCGCCGCTGCGGCCGGATCCCCGGTCAGCGACAGCACAAAATCGAGCAGGCTGGTGGCAGACACGCGCACACCTCCTTGGGTTGCTGGGCCGTCACGGGCACGGGCACACCATCGTGCCTCAAGGCTAACCGCTTGCCCGGGCCCCGTGGTTACGGGAAGTTGCCCCTATCCGCACCGACCCCATCGGGGATTCACCCCGAGATGCCCCGATTCCCCGCGACACCCGCCCCGGGGATATCGACAGTGTCTGCGAGCCGATCCCCCATACTCCCCGCAAAACCCCCGTGATTCGAGTAGTCGACTACCCGCGTCAACGGCTCCGCGCCGCGGTCTACTGGGCACATCACTGCACTGCGACCACCGAGGAGCGACCGTGACTGCCAGTGCCCTGGGAATCACCATCGGGACCCAACGACTCCGCGCGAGTGTCTACCCACCCGGCTCCGGACCTGAACTGTCCTGGTCGTCGACCCTGACGATCGCCGACCGCGGCACCGAATGCGGCACGCACGACGAGAATCCCCGCGTGCCGCCCGGCGGACTCGCCATCGGCGGATTCGTCGAGCGGATCGGCGACCCGGTCCCCATCACCGCACCGGACGGCTCGACACATTCCGCCGAACAGCTGACCGCCAGCGCGGTCCGCAGTCTGCGGACCGGCGCGGCCTCGGCATTCACCCGCGCGCCCGACCTCGTCGTCGGATATCCGTCGTACTGGGGGGCGCACCAATCGTCGGCGTTGGCGACGGCCATCGAGGAGCTCAGGCTGCCGGGCGGGCTGGAATTGCGGCCCGACGCCGAGTGCGCGCTCGCCAATCTCGGCATGTCCCCCGACCATCCGTCGGCGGGGGCGATCGCGATCGTCGACATCGGCGCGTCGGGGACCTCGATCGCACTGGCCGAGGCCGGTCGCGGAACCCTCCTCTCGCCGGCGGTGCGGCTCGACGAGCCATCGGGAACCGAGCTCGACCACGCGCTGATGAAGCACGTGCTCCGGCATGTCGTGGAGGCCACCGCACTGCTGCCGGCCGCCGATCCCAACGTCACGGCCGCGTTGACCGCGCTGCGCCGACGGTGCCAAGCCGCGAAGGAGGAGCTGTCACGGAGTACCACCACGGTCATCGACGTCGACCTGCCCGGCCAACGCGGGCAGGTGCGGGTGACCCGGACCGAGCTGGAGGATCTGCTGCGGCCGCCGCTGGAGCGGGTCATCATCGGTGTGCGGGAGACCCTGGAACGCTCCGGCAAGTCCATCCCGGACCTCACGGCGATCGCCGCGATCGGCGGCGGCTCGTCGAGCGGGCTGGTGATCCAGTTCCTGTCCGAGCAGTTCCAGGTGCCGATCCTCACCGACGCCGAGCCGGCGACGATCGCCGCCCGCGGTGCGGCACTGCTGGCCGCGCGGCAGGGCGGGGAGACCGATCTGCTGCCCGGCGCGATGGCCCCCCACCCGGCCAACCCAGGTGCGCCCGGGGCCGCCGCGCCCCGGCCGGCCGGCCCGGCGTCAGGGCCGCAGCGAACACAGCCACCGGCCACCGGCCCGGCCCGCGCACGCGGACCGCAATCCGGTGCGGGCCACGGATCGAGGCCGGGCACCGGCACCGGACCAGCGGTCCCGCCCCGGCCGGTCCCACCCCAGACCCGCCCCGGCCCGGTGGTACCGGGCGGTGCCCGGCCGGGCCCCCGAACGGGCACCGGGGTCGCCGCCGCAGCAGGGGTCGCCGCAGCAGGTGGCTACGGCACCGGGACCGCCCGGGCAGCCGACCCCACCGGAGCGCCACCGGCCCTGCACCCGGCGTCGCGGGAATTCGCGACACCGCACCACGCGGGCCCGCCCGGAGCCCGGCCGGGCAGCGACTCGCAGCCGGGGACAGGGGCTGCGGTCCGGCGGCCCGTCCTGCAGTTCACCGAGTCATCGCGACCGGTGGTCGACGACACCGGCCACCGCCGCAAGCGCCGGCTCGCCATCATCGTGGCGTCGGCCGCAGCCGCGATGGTCCTGGCGGCCGGCACCGCGCTCGCGTTGTCCAACAACAGCTCCGAGCCGCAGCAGCCGACCGAGCGCACCCTGAACTCGGTGTCGGCGTCGTCGGCGGAATCAAGTGCCGCCCCCAGCACGACCACCCCGACCGAGGAGGAGCCGCAGCAGGAGGAGGTGGTCCCGGAGGTGACCGAGGACGGCTCCGGCTGGGGCTACACACCGCCCACCGATGAGGTCACCACCGAAGAACCCAGCTGGACCCCACCGTCGTCGGAGCCGACCGACACCGGCGGCGACGGCGGCGGCACGAACCCCGACGGTGGGAACGGTGCCCCAGCATCCGAGTAGGACCACGATGACGCGCCCGGCCCCCACCACCCCCACCGCGCTGGCCCGCATCGTCGACGAGCTCTGCGGTGCTGTCACGCGCGGCGGCGGGGGCGGCGGCCCGACGGTCGCCGACCGACTGCTCGTCGCACCATCGGGCATGGGCAAGAGCCGGGCGCTGCGGGCCGCGGCCGGTCGGCTGCGGGCGCGGGGCCTGACCGTGGCGACCAGCCTCGCCGACGTCGCCGGCGACAACCAGCCCGCCGGCGATGTCCTGGTACTCGACTCGCTGGAGTTGTGGTCAGACGCCGATCTCACCCGGCTCGCCGACCTCGCCGGGCGGGCGGCACCGCCGATCCTGGCGGCGACGCAGCCCCGGCTGCGCCGACCGGCGTTACGTCTGGCGATCGACGCCTTCAGTGGCCAGTCGGCACCGATCCGGATGCGTCCGTTGGCCCGCGCCGACATCGACGCCACCCTTGCCGGCATGCGCGCGGTCCCGGAGTACCTGGCCACCGAGCTCCACACGCACACCGCGGGCCTGCCGTTCCTGGTCGCGGCGGCGCTCGGGGCGCTCGAGCATGAGGCTCCGACCGCGGCCCCCGACGCAGCGCTCACCGCCCCGATCGCCGACGCCATCCGGGAACGCCTGTACGCGATGACCGAGGCGCAGGCGCTCACCGTGGCCCTGCTGACACTGGCGGTGGATCTCGGGGCCACCGACATCGGCCGGGTCCTCGACCTCGACTTCGACGCGGCCGCCGACCTGATCGAGCACGCCCGCTGCTCGGGGCTGGTCGGGGCCACCGGACCGGTCACGGCCACGGTGCATCAGCAGGCGGTCTCCGTCGTCGGGTACACGCGCATGTCGCAAGTGCTGCAACGGCTTCCCGACACCGTCGGCGATGCCCCGGTGATCGCAGGCCCGCTCGCCGGCCGACTCGCCGCCGCCGGCCTGCCGGCCTCGGTCGACCAGCGGCTCGACGGTCTGCGGCGGCGGGTGATCGCGGGCGATCTCACCGGGGTGACCGACGAGATCGACGACATCTGGCCCCGCTGCGACGCGGCCCAGACCGCCGACGCCGTCGACCTGTGCCTGGTGATCGCCGCCCGCCGCGGCGACGCCGGATACGCCGCGAATCTCGCCCGGTGGATGCGCGAGAGGGCCCCCGACGCCGCGGCCGGCGCGCGCTGGGCGGTCGCCGAGGCCGCAGCGGGAGAATTCACCTCGGTGCGCGAGTACCGCAACGAGCCGACCGCCGGGCAGGAGTGCGCGCCGCGCCTGGGTGCGTCGGTGGATCTGCTCGTGGCCACCGGCCTGGCCCAGTCGCTCACCGAACCAGGGCCGGCCGGCCTGCACACCCTGATCCGCGCGGCCGGCGTCGAGCGGGCGTGCGTCTCGTCGCGGCTCGCACCCGATACCGCCGCGGCAACGGCCGCGATCCTCGCACTGCACCACGGATACCTCGGCCGGGCGCGGGCGGTGCTGCAACGCTCGCCGGCGGCCGAACTCCCGGCGCCCCACCAGATCCGACGTCGAATCCTGTTGGCCTGGGTGTCGGCGCTCACCGGCGATCTGACCGCCGCCTCGGCCGAGATCTCCGCACTCACCGGCCTCGCCCTCCCCACCCGGGACGAATTCTGCACGGCCGCACTGCAGGTCGCGATCGCACGACGGACCGGGGACGCCGCCGAACTACGCGCCGCGTGGGCCGCTGCGATCGATCCGGCCGGCGAATACACCCTCGACCTGTTCGGGCTGCTGTTCTTCGGCGAGCTGTGGGTCGCGGGCGCCGCGGTCGGGCGCACCGAGGACATCGGCCCGGCGATCATCACGGCCCGGCGACTGCTCGACCAACTCGGTCCGACCTCCCCCTGGGCGATCCCCCTGCACTGGGCGGGTGTGCACGCCGCGATCGCCGCCGGCACCCCCGCGGCCGTAGTGCCGCATGCACAGGCACTGGCCGAGGCCTCCCGCATGGACCGGCAGGCGGCGGCCTTCGCGACGGCCGGGCGGGTCTGGGTCGAGGTGCTCGGCGGCAGCGTCGACGTCGACCGGGTGACCGCGGCCGCCCAGGCCCTCGATCAGCAGGGCTACACCTGGGATGCCGCCCGACTGGCCGGGCAGAGCGCGCTCGCGGCCCCGGATTCGGCGGTCAGCGGCGCGATGCTGCAGCTGGCCCGGTCACTGCGGTCGTATCGGCAGCCGCCCGAGTCGGCCACCGACTCCGACACCGAGTCGTCGACGTCGGCGATCACCGTTCTCAGCGAGCGGGAACGGGAGGTCGCCGCCCTGCTGCTCGCGGGCCTGACCTACAAGGACATCGGGGCCCGGCTGTTCATCTCGGCCAAGACCGTCGAGCACCACGTCGCCCGCATCCGCCGCCGACTGGGCGCCGAATCGCGGACCGAACTGCTCACCACCCTGCGGGCGATGGCGCTGAACCCCGACTCGGCCCCGGGGGTGGCTTGAGTTATTGGCGCAGGCTCGGCCCGCGCGGTGTGTGCGCCCCTTCAGCACCACTCTTCGCTCACTCCACTTGGTCGCTACGCTCCCGCGCTCCGCTCCCTGCATCCCGGCGCGGCGCAGTGTCTGTTTGCGCAGGCTCCGCCTGCGCGTGTCACACGTGCGGGGCGTCGGCGATGATCCCGCGGGCCCACCCGAACAGCCACTGCGTCGAGGTGACCCCGTCGCCGATCGACCAATAGCGCGTTGTCGCGTAGAGGGCGTGGACCGGATTCGACAGCGCCCGCGACAACTGGTTGACGGCGCCGATCGGATTGGTCACCGTCGGTGCATCGCAGATGAGGTCGCCGGGCGCGCAGATCGAGACGACCCGGTCGGCGAGCGTGCCGAACCCACCGGTGCGGGGACCGGTCATCGACATGCCGGGCACCAGCGTGCCCATCCCCGAGAGAGAGATCTCGGCGCCCACCCCCGGGGGGTTGGGGCCAACATTGCGTTGACCGTCGTCCTTGCGCCGGCCGTCGGCGATCAGCCCGACCCCGAGCACCAGATCCTGATCGGCCGCCGGCAGCACCCCGCGGCCGTTGCCGATCGCGCTGGCCAGGTCGCCGCCGATCACCGCGCCCTGGGAGAAGCCCATGATCACATAGCGGGTGATCGGGCAATGCTTGTGGGTGGCGATGATCTTGCCCGCCGCACGCTTGTATCCCTGGGTCCGGGACGTGTTGTAGTCGGCCTGTCGGTCGGTGAGGTTGGTGGGATTACGGAACTGGGCCAGATACGGCACCGTGTAGACCGTCGTCCGGTCCGACGAGTAGGTGTTCTGCAGCGCGCTCGACACCCGCAGCAGCAGCGACCGCGGATTCGACCGGGGGTGGATCGGATCGTCACCGGGCGCCGACTCCCAGGTCCCGGGGATCACGAGGGTGAGCACATCGGGGCAGTCGGCGGGCTGGGTGCTCGGCCGGGCGGGCGCCGACGACGACGAGCCCGGCGCGCCACCCTGTGGCGGCTCCGACGGGGTCAGCAGCTGGCGGAGAAGAACGACCACCAAGATGATCGCGATCACCGCGATCACGGCGACGACGGCGAGCAGCCACCGCAGGTTTCGGAAGCGGGCGTTCATGAGCGGCGCGCGGTCAGCAGAGGTTCTCCTGCGCGATCTTGATCACCTTGTCGGCCAAGGTGTTGGCCTCGGCCGCGCTGTGGGCACTGGGACCCACGAACGCCACCACGTAGCCCTTGAGCGTCGCCGGGTCCACATTCTTGCGCCGGGCATCGCAGACGTAACGCCCGACGGTCAGCGCGATGCTGTTGTCGGAGTCACCCAGGAGCTTGACGTCGGCGGCGTGCAGCGCCGCAAGGTACTTCTTCTCCTTGTCGGTGAGCGTCTCGCCGGCCGGGACGGCCGCACCACCGGCCAGCGTCTGGGATCCGCTCGACGCGGTCTGCGAGGCGGTCGAGTCGCCCCCAGCCGAGCCGCCCTCTGCTGCGGTGCCCGACGACGAGCTCGTCGTCGACTCGGAGTCGACCGCTGCCACCGATGGCCGGTTGCTCCCGGCCGCACCACTCACCGGGAACATCGATGTGGTGGTGACGGGATTGCTGGTGATCGGGGCGCTGGCCGTCGAATCATCGCCACATGCTGCCAGGGATCCCAGCGCGACCATCGCACCGGCCATCACCACGCCCAATCGAAGGAACTTCGTCATCATCTCTTCCTTGTCGCACCCGCCCCAGGCGGGCGACGTGCCGCGACCGCACCACGCAGATCCCGGCACCCTCACCACACATTTGCTCCCGACCGCCCGCAAGGCTACCCCGACGGCGGACGCCTCTCTGCCACCGAAACCGGCTCACCTGCGGAAACGCCCAGATTCCTCAGCGAGATCTCAGAACGGTGACACTGCGGGCCCATGATCGACACGACGACGTGGCCGGTTCTCCCGGAATCGATGTGTCGCGCGGCCCCGTGCGCAACCGGTCACCGGACGACGGTGGTGCCGCCGCGCGGCGTCCAGTCGATGCGGCCATGCTCAAAGGTCTGGAACGCCCCGTCGCCGCGGCGACGCTCCCCCGCGGTCGGCAGGCCCAGAGGGCTGCCCGGCCCACCGGCGCCGGCGTAGGCGCCGCCGATCGCGCCGGTGATGACCTGCGGGCCCTTCGGCCCGGTGACGATGCGCCCGTTCACGAAGTCCTGGGCGCGGCCGCCCGACACGTCGTACTCGGGGGTCAGACAGCCGCCGAGGTCGCGATGGGCGGCGGCGACCCGCCGGAAGGCCGGCCGGACCGTGCAGGAGACCTGGTTGCCGGCCAGGCCGAGGGCGGCCGCGGCCTGCGGCCAGGCCTGCTTCATCTCGAACTGCCAGTACGGCCAGGTGTGCGTTCCCGACGGCCGGTAGACGGCCTGCCCGGGGATGCCGAGCTGGTTGAGCCGGATCGCGAACTGCTGCGAGGTGACCCGGGCGAGGACCTCGAGACCGACGCCCGCATAGTTGGTGGCGAGCAGCGGAATGTCCGACGGCGAGTCATACGGTCCGACCACCCCGTTGCCGGACGAGATGTAGAGGCTCATCCCGCGCAGCTTGTCGGCGAGCAGGTAGGGATCGTGCTCTTTCCACGCCGGGTCGCTCGGCGGGCCGAACATCCTCATCGCGTTGTAGCCGCCGCCGTCACGCAGCGCGAACTGGATGGCCTGCGGCATACCGTAGGAGGACAACTGCAGGATGCCCGAGAACGATCCGGCGTAGGTGAAGAAGCCCGGATGGCGTGCGGCCAACATCATCGCGGCCGAGCCGCCCATCGACAGCCCCTCGATGCCGCGGACGGTCGTCGACCGCCAGTCGGATTCCAGGATTGGGGGGAGTTCCTTCATCAGGAAGGTCTCCCACTGGTAGTTCTTCCCGCGGTCGGGCTGCTGCCAGTCGGTATAGAAGCTGGACTCGCCGCCGATCGGCAGGATCACGTTGACGTTCTTGTCCTTGTAGAAGTCGACGATGTCGGTGTTGAGCACCCAACCGCTCTGACTGTCCTGGGCACGCAATCCGTCGAGCATCGTCAGCTGCGGGAACTTCGCGGCCGGCGTGGCCCACCAGTCCCGGGCCAGCAGGATCTGCACCTGGATCTCGGTGTTCATGGCCGGAGAAAACACCCACAGGGCCACTCGACGGTCGGTGTACCAGTAGACCTTGGTCACCCGGCCAGGCTGCGCAGCCGGGGTCGGGGTCGGGGTGGCGGGGGTGTCGGCAGCCGTGCTCGGCGCCGGACTCGCGCTGGGGGTGGTCGCGGGCAGCGGCGCCGGTGCCGCGGTCGTGGGGGTCGGTGACGCCGAGGTCGACGGTGCCGCGAGTGCGGGCTGGCCGGTCAGCACCGCTACCAGCGTGATACCCACTCCTACGACCAGCGCGCGCACCGACCGCCGTCGGGCCTCGTGACCCGGACCCGGTGTGCGCAATCCAGTGGCCTTGTCCATATCCTCGCGCTCCTTCACCCCAACCTCGCAAACCCGGTGAACACCGCAGAACCCGGTGAACACTGGAGACCCAATGGACGATTGAAGTCACAATAGTCCCACTGATGTCATTTTGCCTCAGCTGTTTCTTACACGGTTCCCACCCACGGGGGAACACGCCACGCTGTGACTGACGAGATTCATGTGATTGTTGTGACCTGGCGGCGTGATGAGCGCGCCCTGAGGTCTCCCTGAGACAGCACACGGCCCCGGCCGGATCACTCCGGGCCGGGGCCGTGTCAGAGGTGCCTCAGATCAGCGGAAGAAGCCTCGGGCGTAGGCGTTCCACACCATGTCCTGCCAGTAGCCCCACGCGTGGGTGCCATTGGCGTAGTAGGTCATGATCGGCTTGCCGTTGAGCGCGGCGAGCCCCTCGAATGCCTTGGCCTGGGTGAATGCCAGGACCTCGAGTGTCGAGCCCTTGAAGAGATCGTCGAACACATTGGGCAGCGCGTTGTAGCGACCGAAGAGGCCGTTGCCCGAGCCGACGAACAGCTTCAGGCTACGCATGCGGTTGAGGCGCAGCGACGGGTCGTTGTCGTACCAGCGACCATCCCACGGCGGGCCCCACATCGAGTCGACGTTCCACGGCCGCGGTGCGACGTCGAGCATCGCCAGCCGGATCATCGTGTGCATCCCGGGGGCGCTCAGGAAGTTGTAACCCGACAGTGAGCCGGCCGCGTAGTAGAGATCGGGGCGCTTGGATGCGAGGACGAGGGCCGCGTTACCACCCGACGAGATGCCCATGATGGCGTACTTGCCGCCCTTGCCCTTGAACCCGCGGGCCCGCAATGCGCCGGGAAGGCGGTTGTTGATGACGCATTCCCACATGTAGCGGCGCCGCTGGCCGTTGAAGTTGCTGGGCGCGTTCCAGTTGGTGTAGAAGCTGGCCGGACCACCGATCGGCTCGACGACGTTGACGCCGCGGTTGACCAGCTCCTGCACGTTGGTGTTGATCTCCCAGCCCGAGTAGTCGTACTGGGCGCGCATACCGTCGAGCAGGATGACCGTGCGCCGGTTGCCGGCCTTGTACCAGCTCCTGACCTTGACCTTGCCCGCTCCGAGGTTGGTGTTACGGAAGGCGCCATTGGTCGGCATACCGCACGCGTCAATCCAGAACTCGCTCCGGTGGCCGGTCCCGTTGACCCGGCCCTCGGCGGAGCCGGTCCCGGCGACGATTCCGACCAGCCCAGCGACCGTGGCCAGCGCCACGACGGCGGCCACGAGCCGGCTTCGGAGCCGCCCGCTCTTCCTCGTGCTATACGCACCTGCACCCATTGACTACATCTCCCTCTGTCACCGGTACCTCGGACCCGAACGTTCGTGGATCCTCACCGGATTGCCTCCGATGCCGGGGTGTGGACTGCTGCTCACCGCGCTCGGGCGAACGCAGCGAGAACCTCAGGCAGCCTATGCCAGTCTGGCGACCCTGACAATCTCTGCGCCAATTCTCACAGCGATCTCAGGTCCGAACAGACATGGATGTCCCTGCACCATGTGTACGGCCGGTCTATCGACTTTGATGCCGGGCACGTTACCGATCCGAGATAATCGGTGGCAAGTTCAACCGAACGGTGCAGTGGGGCGGGGGTGGTCAGATCTCGACAAGCTCGATCCGGCGGATCCGACCAGCGGTGGGGCGGAGCCGGCCCCGCGATACAGGAGGAGGGCCGCAACTGCCCCCACCGTGCGCGAACAATCGAATCAGAGGTACGAGGGCAGTTGCGGTCCGACGACGAAGAGCGGGGTGTCAAGGCGAAGCCCCCGCGCGGACGGAGTCCGCG
>JASGFO010000012.1:0-35195 GCA_047605505.1 Gordonia sp. (in: high G+C Gram-positive bacteria)
GCAGATTCGGGCCAGCAGCATTCGTGAGCTGCGACAGGGAGATTTGCGGGATCCGCGACCAATCAATGATGCCGGTCAGCCCGGAGCGGAGCACGGTGATCGCCGACTGGATCGCCGTCAGGGTGGTGTCGTCGCCGGTGTAGGTGCCGACGATCGCCGCGGCCAGCCCCGACAGGTCGAGGCCCTCGACCGCCTCGCCCAGCAGCTCCTCCAGTGCGGCCGGGTCGCCGCCGAGCGCCGCGCCGATCGCGTTGATCCACTCCCACAGCGCCGCGATCGGTACGCCGATCCCGGAAAAGTGGTCCGGCCACTGGCCGGTGATGAAGTCTTCCCAGTCCTCACGTGTCCATGACGCGAATTCCGACAGCGACGACGTCGCGAGATTCGTCGCATTCGCGACCAGCGCGTACGGGTTGGAGATCGGGTCGGACGCCAGATTCGGTGAGGTCACAGGTGGTCCTTCAATTCTTCCGGTGGGGCCGGGATCGCCTCGGGGTCGAGGGCGTGGAGGCGCGTCGCCAGGACGCGGATGTAGTCGATCGCCGTGTAGAACAGTCGCTGCCATTCGGCGACGAGCCGGTTGAGCCTGTCGACCTGCGCGGTGAGCGCGTCGATCCGGGCGTCCGTGCGCACGACATAGGCGTCGAAATCCTTTTCGATCCGGTCGTACTGTGCGTCGATCCGGGCGATCTCCCGCTGCTGCTTCTCGTAGCTCTGCGTGCCCGGCTCCCGCGCCTGCCACCACCGGCCGAGCGCGCCCAGCCAGCCGGGCAGGCGCGCACCGAAGCCGCTCAGCAGCACGCCGATCCCGGTCGGCCCGCCGACCAGAAAAATCAGCAGCCACAGCAGTGGGGGGATACCGAGCGGAGGATCGTTAGGGTCCACGCGGCGGCTCGTCTTTCTGGGTGGCGTAGCCGAGCGCGCACACCCACCCGACCACCCCGATCCCGACGTAGAGCAGCGCTGTGCGAAATGTCCCGGTTTGCGGGACGGTCACCCAGCCGATCCCGACGCCGACCGCCATCATCAGCCCGCCCGACCACAGCAGCCCCCAGATCGCGGCGAGTCGCCACCGGCCGATCTGCCCGACGATCGCGACCGTCCCGGCGGCGACCAGCAGCCACCCCCACACCGGCAGCGGCAGGGATCGTTCCAGCTCGGACAGGCTGCTGGCGTTGTCTGAGCCGGTCAAATAGTCGGCGCCCACCCCGATCGGGAAGAGGCAGAGGATGTCCATGGCGATCCGGCGCGGGAGCGACGGGAGTAGCGGTATCCACCGGCCGCGGGTGGGGTGTTTCATCGCCGCGCCACCCCCAGGTCGGCGTCACATCGGTCGCACCACCACCGGCCGAACCCGAGCCGGGGTTGGTGGCCGATGGTCGAGCATGTCGCGATGCGCGCCCACACCTCGACCGCGATCACCACCCACATGAGCCGGTGGCGGGCCACTTTCAAGAGATCCTTGAAAGTGGCTGGTGGGTAGCGTGTCGGGGTCATTCGTCGGCGCTCCTCTTCACAGCACAGCAGCCGTCGCAAAAGTGGATGATCTCCCCGTTTTCGGGGTGCCCGAGACCGTGCGGGCACTCCCGCTCACCGGTCCGCGACCGCGGCCAATCATCCATGTGGCTCACGCTGCACCGCCGACAATGGGGACAGTCACATCACCTTGGGCGGCGAGCAGGGCGCTCATGTCCTCCCACGAGATACGGGCGGTACCGCGCTCACCCCAGCCTTCGCCCCACGAGTTGAGGATCGTCACCGTGGCGAGATCGCAGCCGATGACCGTGTACTCGTGGCCGCCCAAATCGTCGCCCGAGAGCGCCAACCGGCCGTCCGGGCCGGGCTCGCACATGCCCTCCCGCCACACGGTGCCGACGATCACCGGCCCCGACTGCAACGCGACCAGGAGCTGGGCGAGCCCGAACGCGTGCCGGTATGAGCGGATCATGCCTTTCTCGACCGCGGCTTTCGACACCGCGAGCCCGCTCGACCCAGTGTCGTCGGGTGGGTACGTGCCAGGAAAATCGTCCAAGACGGTGGCGCGGGAGTAGAGCGCGACCGCGTCGTCGACGTCCAGCCAGCCGTCCGTCGCGCCGTCGCGGGTGCGCGCAGCATTGACACACTGCGCCATCGCCGCACCCGTGCACATCCCGATCGAGCCCTGGTCGATGACCGGGGCGTCGCTGCGCCACATGCGTGGTTCGAGGGGCGCGGCCGGGTTGACGACAATCCCGTACGCCCGCGAGCGGGGGTCGTGCTCGACCTTGCGGCCGAACTTGCGGGGCGCCCCCGCGATCTCGACCGTCATGGCTGCCGCGTTTTCGCCGCAGCGAGCGCGCCACCGAAGACGGCCGTGATCACCTGCAATGCGGCCGCCCACTGGTCACCGGTCCCCAAGTGCAGGCCGAGTGCGATCGGCTGCACCGCCAGCAGCAGTGCATACACCGCGGTGCGAACCCCGCTCTTGCTGTGCAGGATGGCCGTCCCCAGATCGAACACAGCGAGGACCGCACCCGCCACCAGCGCCCCCCACGCGCCGTTGTCGAAGGACGGCACCAGCACCCCGATCAGGGCGAGCAGCGACACCGTCACCACATGCAGCCACTGCCGGCGCGCCGGGGAGAACACTTCCGCCACCGACTCCGGGAGTGCCTCCGACAGTCCGGCCGCGGCGCGCACCGACCGTGCCGCCACCACCGTGCGCGCACCGCCCGCGGCCAGCCACGCCAGAAACGCGGTCGCGCGGGCATTCCCCGCTCCGGCGGCGTTCTGGATTTTCGTCAGGCACGTCTGGTCGCCGTATTCGGCGCCGCGCTCGGTCAGCAGCGCGTGCACGTCGGCGTTGGTGTAGAGGTCCATGCCCGCCCACGTGTCGACGAGGCCGTCGCCGGAGCGGTACGGCGACCGGCTGGCGTGCTTCTGGCTCACCTCCAGCGCGGTGCGTTCGATGGCCGGCCGCGCATACTGTGCGCTGTTGTCGGCGCTGTATTCGGCGGCCAGCTTGCGCGGGGTTTTCCCCCACAGGCTGGCTTTGCGGAGCTGCTGTGCCCCGTCGAGGGCATCTGTTGCGTCAGACATGATGTGGTGTGTCCCTTCGGTTTTCGGTTTGGGTGTCAGGTGGGGCCGAGTTGGCGTAGCCCGTCCGCCAAGGCGGCGAGCTCGGTATCGGACAGACCGAGCAGATTCGTGGTGGTGAGCTCGACGGCGCGGGCGATCACCAGGTCGAGCGGGAAACCGGTCCCGGGGTCGGTGTGGTCGGACTCGCCGAACGCCGCCGAAATGTCGGCGTGCGTGCACACCCCGCGCACCCCCGCCCTCACCTGCGCCGCAGTCAAGCGGACCAGCGGGATTGCGAATCGGGTGTGGTAGTCGGCGAGATCGTGCGCCAACCCCTCCAGACCGTCCGCGCCCTTCGCCAACCACTGGCTACGCGACCACGCCGCGTACCCTTCCAGACACAAGTGCAGGCCGATGCGGTTTCCGGTGGCCATCGCCGCCCACGCCTGCCGGGTGTCCGCGACGAGTTGAGCGCCCTGCCCCGCCAGCGCCCGCAGGCGGTGGTACGAGCCGCTGCGTTGGGACTCCAGCCACGAGATCGCCCCCTCGAAAGTCCCCTCGGTGCTGTGAAACGCCACCACTTGATAGCTCGGTGCGGCACTATTCCACAGTCCGGCACCGAGTCGAGGCGTGGGGTCTCCCCGATATACGCCTAGTGCGCTCACAATTTCCCCCTGTAGCGTCGTCGGGACTCTTCTTGGCAGATGCGACACGAACGAGCTTTCCGCCCCGGCGCGATGTAGGTGTTCTCAGGCGTGAACTCGTGTCCCCGTTTGCAGTGGGTCGCGGGCACGAGCACACGCCGGGGGTGTCGCGCCTGCGCGCAAGCGCGACACTCGCGGCCACCGTTGGTAGTCCGGCGCGTGTTCTCAGGCGTGAACTCGTGTCCCCGTTTGCAGTGGGTCTTACCGGTGTTCTGGTTGCGAAACCGGCCGTGACGCAACAGGTCGGCAGTGTTGGCTTTCGATGTGTCGTAACGGAGATTCTCAACACGATTGTTGGTCGGGTCGCCGTCGCCGTGGCAGATTTCCATGCCATCCGGGCGTGGGCCGATGAAAGTTAACGCAACTAGGTGGTGGACATATCGGGGGCTGCCGCCGAGGTTGACCAACGGATACCCGCCCGTGTTGCAGGCGGTCGCGGACAATACCCCACCCCGCACAGAGAGCGGCCAGCCATTAGATCGGATCGTCGTACGGGGAACAGAGCGAACACGTCCCGCACTACTGACTTCGTAGCACCCTTCGTAGCCAGGTACAGGCCGCCAGTTCTCGGTCGCCGCCACCAGCGCCGCGCTCACGACGCCCCCAACTGCCGCAACCCGTCCGCGAACGCCGTCAGCTCGGTGGTCGTCATGCCGAGGAGGTTCGATGCGACAGGGCGGCCGGTGTAGCCCTTCCCCTGCCAGACGATCATCTTCACGAAGCTCTCAATACCCATCCGCCAGTGCGAGATCCCCGAAAAATAGGCGGGATCAGCAACAATCACCTCACGCGTGCCTGGGTCGTAGCCGACGACGCACACGTAATGCCAGATCGTCGACGCCGGATACCCTGGGGCTTTCACGTTCGACGGCGACGACACAATGTTGACGACCAGCGCGAACCCGGCATCGATCGACGCCCGAATGTTCGACCACACGATCGCGGCCGTCCCCGCACCCGGGTAGTACGCCCAATACTGGGCGCCGGTGTGCTCGGTCAGGATCGGGGTGATCAGCCCGACATAGTCGGTGCCGTCCCCGTCAGTCCCGATCTCTGAAATCAGTTGCGACTGCGAGACGTAGACGCCCCGGCAGGTGAGGGCGATTCGCGCCGACGCAGGCCCGCAGCACCATCCCGTGGACTGTGCCTGCCACGCGTCCGGCAGCACCGCTTTCGCCACCCGGCCCACACCACGGCGCGCCGTCGCGGCCAGCGCACGCCGAAACCGGGCCGGCAAACCGACATGGTATTCGTGATCAAGAATCGGCATTACGTCTTCTTCCGTCGAGGCTTCTTCGGCGCGGCATCGTCCGGCTCCTGCTGGTGTCGCGCATCGAACGCCGCTTTCTCGGCGGCCAGGGTCCGCTGCTGACGCCACTCCTGGCGCTGCTGGCGGGTCGCACCCTTCGGTGGCAGCAGGCCCGCCGCGCGGCGCCGCGCCACCTCCGCGAGATATTCCTCGCGGCGCTCCACGGCCATCCGCTTGGCCCGCTCCTCGAACGATTCGGGGACGTCGTCGCCGCCGACGTCGTACACCCACTTGCCCGCAGCCCTCGACTTGTCGAGCGAATCCCCGGGCACGTAGTGCTTGATCGGGTCCGCGCACAGCCGGACCCCGCACTCCACGAGGTGCCGCGCAACCTCCATCCAGTAGTCGGGGCCCGAGATCATCGGGGCGCCCACCACCCCCGGCAGGCCCACGAACAGCGCCGACACCTCATCCGCTGCGGCCTCGCGTTCCTCCTCGGTCATCTCCGACCACTGCTTGACCGCACCCATCACCACACCCCCAATTCGCTCGCCGCTTTCGCCACATTCGCGATCTCCCGCTGCAACCTCACCACCGGGTCCTCATCGTCCTTCCGGCCGAACTCCAACTCCCACAGCGCGAAATCCTTCGCCGACCAATCAAAAATCGCCTTCATCGCCCGCTGCACATGGATTTCGCCGGTCGTATCGCCCGGAATTTCAAAGCTCCCCCGGTCACCTTTGTACAGGTGCCCGGACCCCGGCCACCCCACCATGTATGGGCCCGCGGCCGGGAACTTCACCGTCCCCGTCTTCTTACGGGCCGTCGCGACGATCCCGGATCGGATCGCCATCACCGACGACAGCGTGTACGCCTTCCCTGGCAGGTCAAGATGGTATTCGTAGTAGTGCGAGTCCCCGGAGAGTGCGGCGCGGTTGACCAGCTTCGTCGACATCCACGCCGCCACCGTGTCGGTGTAGAACGGCTTCAGGACGGCGTCGATCGCGCCGCCCTGCGCCCCGATCCCGTACCCGTTGATGTTCATGTTCGACGTCGCCAAATCCCCGACAGTCTGGATACCGGCAGAGATCGCCTCGTTGACGCCCGGCGCGGACTGGCCACCACAGTTGATGATCAACCCCTTCGCTGGGGTTTCGGTGAACGAGGTTTCGGTGCCGGAGTCGGCGGGGAAATGGACGAACGGAAACCCCTTCGGGGTGCCGAACATGTCGCTGAAAAACTGGGTCGGCCAGGACGTCGAGCCCGTCAACTCCTCTTCGGTGTCCTCGATGAAGTCGGCGCCGATCTCCCGGACCGTGCGGGTGAGGCCGTCGAAGATGGTGCCGCCGTTTGCGGTGCCCTCCATCTGCCCCGACTTGTCGACGATGTCGACGACGAGGGCGCCGTCCTTGATGTCCGCGCCCTCCCACGGCTCCGGATCCCCGGCGCGGTAGCGGCGCGTCACCACCGACAGCTCGGCGTCCTTCAGGATCATTTCGGCGACGTCATGCCACTTCTGCCACCGCGACATCACCAGACACCATGTGGTGCTGGCGGCGATGTCCTCCACGAAAGTGGTGGGGGACACCACCACATCCCATGTCGACATGTCGAGGCCGTCGAGCCAGCTCGACGGGTCGAGCGGGTCGTCCGGGATCTGCCACACCGAGCTGTTGATGCGCCACAAATTCAGAAACAGGGCCGTTTTCAGCGCCCAGATCGCGGGCCCGGCGAGCAGGAAGATGCGCGGGAATTGGAAGACTGCCGGGAGGAATGGGTTCGACCACAGGTCGACCCATTTCAGGTTTTCGTAGTCGGTGAGGAGGACAACATGGAGGGTGCGTTGCCCCTTCGCGTCCTTGCGGACCTCCTTCGACTCGTAGCGACCGGTGATCCGCACCCCGCAGTGTTCGACGTCGACGTGGAAGAACTCGCCGTGGCCGTCGGCGAGCCGCCCTTTGGTGTCGTGCATCCACTGCGCGACCGGATGCTCGAACGGCAGCTCCAGCTCGATCTGTCCGGTGTCGTCTTCGATGTCCTCGACGTGCACCGACATGCAGTCGAGCAGTACGTGCTGCAACTGCTGGTAGCCGTCGAACACGAACAGTGCGGGCGGGGTTTCCCGAATGCGTTGCAGCCTCAGCTCTTCGGCGAGTGTCGCCGCCCAGATCGCCTCGCATTGCTCTTCGAGGGTGAGGCTGTCGAGGGTGGTGGGCACGGTCACGGCAGCTCCAATCCGACGGGCCGCGACCACAGCCGCGGCTGATACAGCTCGGCGCGTGCCCCGCCGTCCGGCGCTCCGGTATAGGAGATGGGCAGCTCGGTTTCCGGCGTGTACGGCGGGATGTCGAAGCGCACCCAATTCCCGTTCATGCGGCCCAGAAAGTTGGCGCCGGTGAAGGTGGTGGCGTGCAGGGATCGCCGCTCTCGGGTGATGCGCACCCCGCCGTCGGTGGACAGGATTTCCGGCAGCTCGATCGTCCGGTCGGCGTAGTCGCCGCCGGGGGCGCGCGCCCCACGCGCACCCTCCCACGACACGTCAGAGATCGTCCACACGCCCTGCGTCAAAATCCAGGTGTGCCGCATCGGCATGTCCGTCGGATTCGACACCAGGATCGTGCCCGACGCCTCCGTCTCCGCCGACTCGAACACGGTGGTGACCGCGCCCGAATCGAACAGTGGCATCGCCGCGCGCATCTCGTACGCGATGTCGTAGATGCGTTTCCCGTACGGGTCGGTCGGCATCTTCATCGCCGGGGTCTCGCGCATCTGCACCGACAGGGTGCGCGTCCCCGACAGCTCGGAGTACACCTCGATCGTGACGGGCTTCGGGTCGGGGTCCCACCGGTCAAGCCGGTACCCGATATCTCGGCGGAAATCCGATTCCAGCTTGCCCGCCAGGGTGCTGCCGGCCAGCTCGTCGGAGAAGTAGAAGCCGAGCGTGAGATCGCGCGGCAGATACCGTTCGCCGGAGAACACCGCACCCATCTCGGTGTCGTCGATCCACTCCGTCTCCACCGGCGCATCCATCAAACCCTCCACCCCGTCCTCGGCGAGGGTGAGCCCTTCCAGCCGCCCGTAGCCATGGACAGGCCAGCGGGTGGAGGATTGGCCGATGATCGCGATCCGCAAACCGTCCGCCATCAGCGACCTCCCGATGCTGCAGCGATCGACGCGTTCCGGCGCCGCGACAGATTCCGCTCCATGTCGCGGCGATCCCGGAACTCCGCATTCACCGGCCGGCCATTCGCGATCGTCGCCGCGATCAGCCGATCCAGACGGTCGACGATGCGGTCGACCTGCTCATCCGACAATCCGCCGCGGTCGAGCGATGCTTTCAGGTCCTCGGGCCGGAAGGGCAGCGCGGTCTCGTCGTGCCCGAGCCCGTTGCGCACCATCGTGGTGCCCGGCTTGAGGCGGCCGCCGACGTCGTACCATCCGGCCTGATCCCAGTGGGCGCGCGCCCCCATCGGGTCGGTGTAGACGTCGGACACATACCGGTCGAACGCCTTCCCCTGCACAGTGGGGTCGGTGGACCGGTCCGGCAGGTACTTCTGCAGGGTCCCCGACTGCGGATTCCACTGGCCAAGCCCAAACGCCCCCGACGACGGGTTCTGCGCGTCGACCTGCCACCCTGACTCCCTCTGGACGATCCAGTCGCTGTCGGTCCATGGCTGCCCGGTCCGCCACGCCTCCCGCAGCCCCAGGCGGAACGCGTCCTTGATCGCGTTGCCCGTCGATGGCAGCGCCGCTGTAGCCGCGCCTTCGGTGGTGGTGCCGGCGCTCGCCGCCGGGGGTGTGGTTGTGGCGGCGGGCGGTGTCGTGGCCGTGGTCGTCGTGGTGGTCGTGCCAGTGGTGGTGCCGGTGCCAGTGGTGGTGCCGGTCGACTCCTGGCCCGTTGCCGTCGTGGCGGTGTTCGGGGCCTGTGTGCGTGCCAGCTCGCGGGCCTTGTCGGCTTCGGTGTTCGCGCGATCAAACTCGGCTTGCAGCTCGGCGAGCTGTTGGTCGTGCTCAGTCTGGGTGATCTGCTTGTCGGCGAGCTTCTTCGCGAGTTCCGCTTTCTTCTTCGAGAACTCGTCGAACCGTGCGGTCTTCTCTTTCTCGTACTGTTCGTCGGCTTGGCGCTGCGCCTCCTGACGTTGCTGCACGGTCGACAGCATCTGTGACCCGCCGGCCACGATCCCCGGGCTGTCGCTGATCCCGAAAACGTCGAGGGCGTCCTTGATCTGCTCGGACACCGCGGTCTTTGCGACGTCCCCGAACAGTCCCGAAATCGACTGCTCTGATGTGGTGGTGTCCGACGTTGTGCCCGCGCCGGCGCCAGTGCCTCCGCTGCCGAAGTTCCCGTCCATCGATCCGCCCTCGTACACGCCCGTCCCCGGCGTGTACCCGGTCGACGGATCGTCCGGGACGCCCCGCCACTCACGGGCCGGGCCGATCGGGAAGTGCATCCAGTTCGTGAAGATCGACTGGAATGCGCCCTCCCCGGTGCCGTACTCGCCGGGCGCACCGTCAGGGCCGTGTTCCTCGGCGTGCTTGCCGGCGATCGTCGCCGCGGTGTGCCCGTTCGCGCCACCACCCTGGTCGTACCAGCCGATCACGAAATCGTTTGCGGTGTCACCCTTCCCGGGTTGCGCACCCCGTGCCGCCAGCCATGGACCCTCCACGGTGGTGTTCATTCGCTCCTTGTACGGCGGCAGGCCGAGCCACGCATTCACCGCGCTCGACACGGCACCTGAATTGTGGACAACGAGGCCGTCGGCGATGAAGTTGTGGGAGCCCTCGACCTCAATGTCATAGGTGTCCGCCGCGCCCTCGGGGCCAATCTGCAAGATTGGCATCACATCGAACTCGCAGGCATCCACCCAGCTTGCGATCCCGTGGCTGCGTCGCCGCACCTTGGCGCCAGTAGCAATGGTCTGCGACCTGCTGCGCATGGTGAAACTGTGTAGCGGTTTGGCGTCCTTGACCTCGCGGCCCTTGATGACGATCTGCTTGCGTCGGTGGTTGGTGGTCACATTCGACACCACGTCGCCGAGCGTGATGTGCAGTGCGCGCACCCCGTCGATCAGTTGCCGGGATGCCGACGAATAGGAACGCTCACCGTAGCGGGACACATTGGCGGGGTAGTGGCCGTCAGCGTCGCAATATCCATTCAGGAAGGCGCGCTGGTGGTCTGCATCCCATCCCCACACATAGTCCGGCACCCGCTTCTCGGTGGCGCGGTGGCGAAGATCTGCGGCAACGAGTTCGCTGCCGAGCGCTACCGACGCAACCCGCACCCCAGCCTGATCTGAGTAGGCGATCGTGTGGCGGCCCCCAGTCATCTCCCGGAGGATGTGCCCGGCACGGTCCCGAATGTCCCCGTAGACGCAGATCTCGACAGAGTCACGCTTGACCGTCCCATCGCCGACAATCAGGCCGATGAGCCACGCCTCATTGAGCGAAACCGAGCGACCACTCGGGAGCGTGTTACCCCTCGGTTCGGTCGACAGGTCACGCGGAGTGATGAGTAGGTCGCCGCGGCTCAGCTCGTCCAGCCGCGCCCATTCAACGTCCCATCGCGCCGGGGCTACGTTTGGCCGCCTCGCCTCGCCTGCGTACTCCCGCTCGATGCGTCCAACCGGAACATCTAGCGCGGCGGCAAGTTTCCGAGTCACATCCCGAGACGGCCATTGCAGGCCGCGTTCGACCTTACTGAGTGTCGATGTCCACACTCCGGCGCGTTTCGCCAACTCCAGTTGGGTCCAACCGAGGCTGACTCGGAGTTCAGTGACCCTCGTCCAGGGTGTGCACTGCGGCACGCTTGAGCGCATCGGCTCAACCCGCACCAAACGCAAAAATGGGTGGTTCGCCGACCCGACGATCGAGCGATTGCGGGTGCGGACCCGGAACACATCCTGAGTCTTGGAGAACCACGCCTTGGTCACCGCGTGAACGGTCAGCTTGCCGTCCTCGTAGGAGAACACTCGATCCCCTGGTCGGAGCCCGGCGATAGGCTTCGCGCCGTCGGGGCCGTAGACCATCGTCCCCGCAACCAGGCAGCAGTCCAGCGAGGCGTCGGAGAATCCGCCCATCTGGTAGGGGATGCCGGGGAACTTTTGCGCCTGCGCGTCCGCTCGTTTCGCCGATTCCTGCGCAGCGGTGTTCGAGGTGAATGTCTGCCGTTCCGTGTCGGCACCCGTCGTGGGCGTCGTGGGCGTCGTCGCCGGGGTAAGGGATCCCGTCGTCGCGCCCTGCGGCGCCGCTGGAGTCGTGATCGTCCCGCCGGCCGCAGCCGCCGGGGCTGCCGACTGCCCCGCGGCCGCCAGCAGATCGGTGTACGGGAAGTTGGGGCCGGGGTCGGTGTGGTCGGTTTCGTGCCACGCCTCCGACACCTCCGCGTGCCCGGCGACACCCTTCGTGCCCGCCCTCAGCTCGTCGGCGCTGATCTTCTTCGCCGGGATACCGAACTTCGCGCCCCACGCGGAGATGCGTTGCGCGAGTGTCATCATCAGTGGATTCCCAGGCTCCCACTGGGAGGCGGAATACCCGGTCAACGCGACGTGCAAGCCGATCCGGTTTCCGGTGGGCATCGCAGCCCCGGCCTGCTTGTCGTCGGCGACGAGACGCCGCTCCCGGCCTGTCTCGTCGATCACGATGTGATACGAGTTGCCGTCTGGGCTGGTCGCGGTGTTGGACCGCAGCGCGGCGAGCGCCCCCTCGGCGGTATCGCCTTCGGTGGTGTGCACGATGACTGCTTGCGGGTCGACGAGATCACCCCGCACCGAGTACTGGCCCTCCGGGTCTTCCCCGGCCAGCCCGGAGATTCCGCCATCGGCGAACCGCCGCAACCGGTCCACACCGGCCGCTTGCAGCAGCCCCGACACCCCGCCCCCGGCGAGGCCACCCAGAATCCCGGACAGGCTGTCCCCGAGCTGCCCGGACGGGATCAGCGAGAACCCGAACATTTTGGCGACGGCGGCGAGGATATCGGTGGAGCGGCGACGTTTCCCCGACGCGAGAGGGATGAACGCCTCACCACCGGTCTCGTCCTCCGCGAAGATGGTGCCCGCGCCCTTACCGGCGTAGATGCCGGCGCTCCGCGGCTTGTCAATGACGTTGAGGCCGTTCAGGTTCGCGTACCGCTCCAAGTCAGCGATACCACCCTGTGCGTAGCGGTAGATCATGCCGTCGGCGCCAGCGGGAACGTTGTATCCGAGCTGGAAGCCACCGCCCGAGGATTGCCGCATTCCAGCACCCTCGTACTGCTCAACGATCTTGATCACGGCCCTGCGTTCCTGGGCGACGGCGTCGAGGCGCTCGTCCGCGATCTGTGCGTTCTGCAAGAGCTGATCGATCAAGAGCCGGGCTTGTGGGTCGACGGTCGCGTTGCGCAGTTTGTCGAGCTCGCTCATCGACACGGCTTGGCCGTTGAGCAGATCCTTGATAATCAGTCCGGCTCGCGGTTCGGCGATCATGCTACTGAGCCTCTGGAGGATGCCCCGCGACTCCTGGTCCTTGGCGGTGAACGCCGACGTATTCAGGTTGAGTTGCGGGTTGGCTTTGAGTGCATTTAGCACCGAAACATTCTGTGTCACCATTATGATGCGCTGCTGGGCGATTGCATCATTCGCCGTGATCTGGATGCGGCCGTCATGGAGATCGTCGACCGTTGCGTTCATACGTCGCAGCGCGTCCTGCGCCTCGTCGGACAGCGTCTCGACAGTGACTGTTTTCTTATTCGGCGTGGACCGGAACGCGGCCGAAACTCGGCCCATATCCTGGATTACCTCAGGCGCACCGGAGAGGGCAACAGTAACATCGATTACTTCACCACCCATCTCTGCGTACAACTGTCGAATCTTCTCGATCGGCTGGCCGGTCGCCTGCGCGAGCTGCTGGAATGCCTGCTCATTCTGCTGCGCCACATTGCGCATTGCGGCCGCTACGTCACCGCCAGCGGCCTCTACTGAGGTCGCCACCTGCGCAGACTTGTCCGCGATGTCGCCCAGGGTGCGAGACAGGGTCGCACCGGCCTCCGACATCGCGTTGAGCTGCCCACCGTTGAATGCCGAACCATCGATACCCGCAGCCGCATCGGCGGCCTGACGGATACTCTCGCCATACTGAGCCATCGCCTCCGCCTGAGTGCGCGCCGGAGACAGCGCATCCATCGCTGCCTTGAGGGCTTGGAGCTTGTCACTCGCCGACGCGCCCTCGTCTGACATGGTGCGGATCGCGTCTCCGAGCTGCGAGATACCCGGCGTGAGGGAGCGAGCGCGCAACTGCTGCGCGTTGAATTCGGCGCCCATATTGTCGAATACCCGCGCGGCGGCCTGGCCATCAGGCCCCATGCCGCGCAACTGTGCACGCAGTTTATAGAAGGCACTCCCGCCGCTAGCTATTCTTTCCGACAGCTCATCATTCGATATTCCGAGTTTATCGAATGCGCGCTGCGCAGCTTCGGCTTCGTCGGCGATGGCGTTCTGGCGGCCTCGGTTGGTGTCCCAGGTGGCAAGGCCTTCCATGAATGACTTGTGTGTCGCCGCCGTCGCGTCAAGCTTCTGCCGATACCTCTCGACAACATTGGTTTGCGCTTGGATCGCACTGTCGTTGACGGCGCCGCCGGATGCCGTCAACGACTCCAGAAGATCGTGCTGCGACTCGGTCAGGTCTCGGCCAGCTTGCGCGAGGGCTTCCGTCTTCGCTCTGGCCTCCGAGAATTGCGCAGCCACATAGGTTCCGGCGGCCGCCGCGGCCGTCAAACCCAGCCCCACCGGCCCACCGAACACGCCCGCGAGCGCCGACGCCGCGGACCGCATCATTCCAAGGCCGCCAGCAGCTGCGGCACCCGCGTTCGCGCCAAGTACCCGCATTGTTGCGCCAGCCGTGCTCATCCCTGGATTGGCCTGCTGCATCCACGTGATTGATTGCCGGTACGCGCCAGCAAAGCCGCTCACCCCCGCACGCGCATTGGACAGTGCACCTGTGAGCGGCGCCACCGCAGTGGTCACCCGCCCCATCAGTGCAGGGATCGTCCGGAACGCCAGGAACGCTGCCGCCAACGCGGTCACGGCCCACTGGTTGTTCTGCATCAGAGACGCAACCCCCGACAGGACGGGCTCGATCGTGTTCAACGCCGCAGCCGACGCCTGCAATGCGATCACAAGCAACTGCCACGTCCCGACGCCGAGCGCCGCCGACGCCGCCGACAACGACCCCACGATGTGCTCCGCCGCCGGGGCCAACCCCGCCAGCGCATCCACCAGCCCGGCCAGCGCGGACCGCATGTCGTCGATATTCCCCGCGTCCTTGAAGTCCTGGAGTGCCTGCTGGATCTTCGGCCCCCAGTCTCCGAAGATCTTCGCGTCCAACGCTTCTGCAAGCGCCGTCACCTTAGGGGTGAGGGCGTCCACGATCTGCGTCATCCGCTCGTAGCCGCCGTCGAGACGGTCGAATGTCGGGGCGAGCGCCGCAGCGCCGATCCGGCCGAGTGCGGCCTGGAAGTTGGCGCCCGCATCCCCCATCGTGCGGGCAGCGCCACCGATGTTCTTCTCGATGGCGCTGAAGAACATCTCCGACGAGATCTGCCCCTTTGACGCCATCTCCGACACCTCGCCGGCGGCGACACCGGCTTCCTGGCCGAGCCACTGGTAGATCGGGATGCCGCGATCGGAGAGCTGCTGCAAGCTGTCGTTCATCGCGGTGCCGGACGTCTGCACCGAGTTGAAGATCGCCCCCATCTCCGACAGGGATGATCCGGCGATCGCCGCGGCGTCCCCCGTCAGCGACAGATAGTGGGTGAGGTCCTTGCCGGGGGCGACACCGGCGGCGATCGCAGATGCCGCGATGGTTGCGGCGTCACCAAGCCCGTACGAGGTGCCCTTGACGGAGGCCAGCGCGGAGTCCATCACGCGCGCTGTCTGCTGCGTCGAATATCCGAGCCCCTCCAGCTTGGTTTCGGCGTCGTCGATGGAGGTGAGCCGCTCGAACCCCTTCGTCAGCGCGGTGCCGATCAGGGTTGCGGCCGCGGCGCCGGCTGCCAGCGCGCCACCCTTGAGTGCGCCGCCGAGCCGCGACCCCATCGCCGAGCCGGCCTCCTCGCCTGCCTCTGTGCCGATTTTCCCGGACTGGCCGAACGCTTCCCTGATCTGTCCAGGGATCTTGGATGTTTCAGCGACGATTGAGATGTACTCAATACGCCGTGGCTAGTTCAGTCACGGCCGCTGCCCTCCTCTCCGCCCGACCTAGGGCGTAAGAAAATACCCGGCGCGACGAGCACCACCGGGGAATTTTCCATTTTCCTGTGTGGGAATCTAGATATTGGTCTTTGCGTGCGTTTCCAGATACCGGATTGCGCGCCTAAGTCTTTGTGGATCATCGCGCATCATCCCCAGTGCCCTATTGCAGGGTCCGCAAAGGAATCCGCGTACACACTTGCCGCACGTTCTGGTGCTCCCGCCCCGCACGGGGCAGCACGAGTGATCGTGGTCTACATGCAGTTTTTCTACTGTCTCGCCGCAGATGTCGCAGCCACGAACGAGCGCAGCAGAGTAAGCTTCTGGGGTAACGCCGTAGATCTTCAACCGTTTGGCTTCGGGTGAATCTCGACCGCAGTCCGGGCACCATCGCGTATCTGCGCGCTGAATCCTCGATCCAGATTTCACCAGTAGCGAGAACTCGCGGTGACACAGTCGGCATATCAGGCTCTTGGGGCGTTTTCCTCCGTGTCGGAAGTCCAGTTGCTGACATCTCGCCGAGCAGTGCTTACGGCGCCCAGAATTCTTCTCGACATTCTTGCCACAAACGATGCAGGTCCAGTCCTTCGTCCACGTGTCAGGGCGGAGTTCGCCGTGCCGTCTGCGCATCTCCTGGTGGGATGCGCAGACATCATCCTTTCCGCGTGCCGGTTTGCTACATGTGGGATGAGCACAGGTTGGCCGGCAGTCATCCGAGCAGTAGGCCCACCGGCCGGGGCCTCTGACGATCGGCCCGCTACAGGTCGGGCATATGCGGCGAGCGCGGATAGACTCCACCAAGGTGTTTCACCTCCTCGGGAATGCGGGAACCCCCGACAGCCCTGGTGGCCGGTCGGGGGTTCCTGTCGTATGTGGTTGTTTTGTCTAGCTCGCCTTGACTTACAGTGTGTCCGTCTTCTGACCTACGGTGTGTCCGTCTTCTTGCGTGCTCGCTCGATCTCGACGAGCCCTTCGGCGAGGGCCGTGTTCCACGCCTGCGTCAGCCGCTTGTTTGCGTCCACACCTGGATACAGGTGCTCGCGGGCGTCGGATGGTTCCGGGCCGGAGCATTCTCGCGCGATCCACGCGATGTATTCGCCGCGGTTGCGGTACTTGTCGTCGGGGTGGCGGAGGAGTGCGTGGCGCGTGATGCGCGCGCAGTGCTTGCACTTGAGGTCGCCGAGGAGCCGCTCGAAGCTGTCCTCAAAGTTGGGCCACTCGTGTAGCGGGTTGGCGGCCCGACGGTATTCGCGGAGCTGCCCGCATTCGCAGCACAACGCTTGCGCGGGTCCGTGCTTGGCCGGGATCATGCGGTCACCCCGCGGGCCGGGAAGATCGCCAACTGGTACTGGGAGGCTTGCGGGTCTCCGATGTCACGGAGGGTCGACACGAGCGTCGTCACAAGCTCCGGGAGCGCGTGCGGGAGCAGATGGTAGGCGGTGCCGGTGTGCCAGAACTTCGCGCGGTGCTCGTGCTTGGGGACCGCGCCGTCGTTCCGCAGCCACCCAGCGGCACGCAGACCACGAGTGATCTCAGTGGGCTTGTAGTCCAGGCCGTACCGTTGCCGCACCTCGAACGACACATCCACCCACGACCATGTCGTACCCGACACCCGGGCCTCACTCGCCTGCCCGGACCGGAGCATAGCGGGCAGCACCTCGTGGAACACCCACCGCTGGAAGCGGTGCACCGCCGCCTTCACCTCAGGGTTCTTGATCACATTCACGTTGCGCTGTCCGACGACGCGGTAGAAGCCGGGCTCAGTCAGGTACCAAACCCCCTGGTCAGAGGGGTCGGCAATTTTGCCGACCCCTCTGACCAGCGTCTTTTCATCCTCGCCAAGGACTCGGGCCATGTCCTTGGCCTCGTGGTATCCAAGCTGCTTGGCGATAAGGGTTCCGTGGACGATGAAGCTGTTGTCGCCGTATGGGATCATCGGCAACTCGAACTCGCCGTTCGAGAACAGTCTGTTGCCGATCGGCATGAGGGAACTACTCTTGGACATTGCGTCTCCTTCGAGGCGAACGCGGCGGCATCCCGAGGTCCGGCAAGATCAAACGGGGTGTCGCCGCTCCTTCTTCTGGCGACACTGACGATAGCACAGCTACAAGCGCGATTTGTGCTGCTAGCGTGAGTTCTTGATGATCTGCGCTACGCGCTGCTGGGTGATGCCCAGTCGACGGGCGATCTCCGTTTGACTCATCCCGCTATCGATCGCCACCAAGATCGCCTCCCTGCGGCGGGCGTCGGCCTGCTTCGAGATCAGGTCCGCAGCCTTCGCCAACTCCCGAGCGGTGTCGAGCAGTTGCTCGAAGTCGGAAGTGTCGGTCATGTCGCCGATGCTAGCCCACTTACGGGGCGCCACCTCGGGCGCATTGTTCGTAGTCTGTCCGATGGACACCGCAGGTCGGGGCGATCCGGGTATCCTCCGCTGATGGACAAGCCTGAGATCACCGACGCGATGATCGACGCCGAGTTGGCCCGCCAGGAACTCAACCGCAGGACGGGCGTCCTAGAGGTCGAAGGTCGCGTCGGCACCGATGTGACGTTCTGGCGACTCTTCTGGGCCATCCTCGCAGCCAACCTTGCCACTAGCATCGTGACCGGGATTGCTGTGTGGATCGTCCTATCTGCCTAGATGCCGAGTTCTGCTCGTATTTGTGCGGCGCCGGCGAGTGCGCGGGCGTCGCTGTCGGCTTGCTTGTCGACGTGGCTGTCCGTGTCGGGGTTTGCATCGCCGGTGTGAGGAGGCCCGTACACCTTGTCCCCCCACCCGTCGGGGACGTTGTCGCCGAGGACGCGTGCTGCGGTCATCCACCGAATCTGGGTGGCCGCGGTCGCCACCTCCGCCAACATCAGGGTGTCGGGGTTTTCCCACATCCACGTCTCCGGCCTCATGGACCGCGCCAACGCACTCCCTGGCTGCGGCCATGTGATGATCGCCCGCACATCAGTCCATGAGAGGTGCGGCCGGCCGAGGTCCCGCAACCGGAGTCCCCGGTCGATGAGGTCGGCCTCTACCGCCCGACCATGCTCGGTCAGGAGTTGGCAGAGGCCGAAGATTCCCCCACCGTGATGTCGTCGTCGGGCCGCTCAATCTGCGCTTTGATCCACCTGACGGTGCCCTCCGGGATCTTCTCCATCAGCACCCGATAGTCGGCTGCCGAGACGTATGGCTTCAACCACCTCAGGGTGATCTCACGGGGCTCGAACTCCTCAAGAAGCTTCTCGACCCCATCGGGTTTCGGCTCCTGCTGATCTTCGGGCTTTGCTGCGTTCGCGGCGTTCCACCGCATCATCTTTTCCTCGGCGTCGCTGTACGGCTTCAGCCATTCCCGGTACTTGCGCACCTCGGCGGGGGTCGTCCAGTTGAGGCGCGGTACCTCCACAGTGACGGGGGTTTCCCGTCCGGGGATGGGAATCATCAGCTTGGCGAGATTGTCGGCTTGAGTGGGCGCTACCGCGTAGCCGTCGGGGATTGCCATGTGACTTGACCAGGAGCCTTCCGATTGTGGTGGGTAGTGGTAGTGGGTGATCAGGAGCCTTGCCCCGGCCCGGCAGAGGGCCGCGGCTCCTGGTCAAAGGGGGGTGAACCCTCCGCCGGGCCGAGCCTCAGGTCAGGCGGCGACGACGCCGTCGTCGCGGTACTCGTTGACGTAGCGGCCGTCGGCGTTCTTGAACGCCTTCAGGGTGAGTTCGGAGCGGGTGACGTCGGAGTGGACGTTCTTGATCTCGGCGACCTCGGAGACGCGGGCCTTCTCCACCACGAACCGCTTCCGCTTGTCACCGGACTTCGCCTGCAACACCCACGACTTGATGGGCAGCGGATCGTCGGTGTGGTAGATGGTGCGCTTCGTGCCGGTGGTGGTCGTCGCCTCGGTAACGGTCACATTCTCGTCACCGAAGGTCGATGCGACCACAGCGTCGTTGTCCTCCTCCAGAAGGACAACCTTGATGGTTTCGGTGTACTCGTCCTGCACGTCGATGAACACGCCGCCACCAAACATTTTGATGTCCTTGGACGAACGCGACGGCGACACCGAGAACCCGTCCTCACCGACCGCGCCGTGATCGTTCGCCAAGAATTCGGCGTCGAGAGTGGTATCGGTGTCCGTCGGAAGATCGGTGCCCAGCGGTGCGGAGAACAGGACTCCCGCGTCGATGGGGTTGGCAACGAAGGCGTTGCTGACGTTGACCGCCATGATGGTGCCCCTTTCAGGCAATGACCAGGAGCCGCAGAAAGGGTATTGAGTTGTAGGTTTTACTGTTTGAGCAGGTAGAGCGTCCCGGTGAACTGCCATCGGGCGTGCGACGACTGGTCGGGGTCCGGGAATTCGACAACGTTGTCCTGCGCCCAGCCGGTGATGTGCCCACCAGCCCACGGACCACCGAACGATGCGGCCCGGAGGGCGTCGGCAGCGGTGTAGGCGTCCTGCTCCGCTTGCGGCCCATCCGGGGCTTTCGCGGCCGTCGATGCGAAACATTCGATGAGGAGCAACGCTTTGTCGAGCGCCCACTCACGCGGGCCGCCCGCGCGGGAGATCCGCACGAACCTTGCGGGAATCGGGTTCGGTGCCTGGTTGGCGACCGCGACATCGGGCAACGCCGCAACCAGAACCGCGCGGGTCGCGGCGATCACCGACACCGCCATCACGCTGACCCCATCGCCCTGATCAACACGTTGTGTTTCGCATTGTGGGCCATGGCTTGCGCGTCGGCGGTCACCACACTGGTGCGCCACCGACCCTGTGGGCGTTTCGCGCCCTGCCGCGACCCCACCACGTAGGTGCCTTTACCGATGCGGTTCGCCTCATCGCAGACACGTTGCGCGGCCGCCACCTCCGCGGCAACCAACGCCGGATCGGACCGCATCTCGTAGAGCGCCGACCGATTCCACTCAATCCTGACCGCCACCGATCACCTCCCGCACCTTCATCCAGCAGCCCGGCGCGTACGCCGCCCACTGGTCGTTCGGGCGCCGGAAAATCACCAGCGCACCGGACGGTTCGGTCAGAAACGACACCTCAGGGGCAGCCCACTCCTCGACGTCCTCATCCACCCCGCCGGCCGGGTTGGTGCGGACTCCGACGACGACATGCAGGGTCATCCCGACACCGACTTGAGGTTGATCACCCGGTTGAGGACGTCGCAGTCCCACCACGCCTTGTCGTTGCGTTCCGGGCTGCCGATCACCTCGTACTCGATGCCGTCGATGACCATGCGGTCCCGCGGCGACACCGACCCGAAATCGGGGTAGACAATGATCCCGGCGTCCACAACATCGCGGTCGTGGCCGGCAAGTTTCGGGTCCTCGGTGGCGTAGTCAGCCCATGTGATGAACTTCTTCGACACCGGATCGGCCCATGTGTCGACCGGGTTGCCCCAGTCGTCCACGGCGCCTTCGAGATACATCTTGTGCCCGACATCGAACAGTGCGGGGATCATCGGCCGCGCTCGGTTCCCATCGGCACCGACGCCATGTCGGGCCGCAGATTCGCCAACATCATCTTGTCTGCTGCCGACAGCCAGATCCCACCCGACGACGACGCCTCGGCGGTGAACGCCTGCTGGTGCGACACCTGGCCCGCGGCTTCCTGCTGCGACGCGACACCGGCAGCGCCCGGCGCGGTGAGCGCGCGGGCCGCGACCCGCGACTCGACCACGGCGACGACATCGAGAGCCGAATCGTAGGCCGATCCCAGGTATCCGGCGACGAGCGCGGCGGCCTCCGCGAGAAGGCCCTGCGCCCGAACCTCCTCGTCGGTGGTGAGCGTCCGCCCGAGTCGGGTGCTCACGTCCGATGTCGTGGTCATCTGCGGATCAGGCCTCCGGGATGACCGCCGCGACGGGCACCATGTTCTCGCCGGCCGAGGTTGCCGCGGTACCCAGCACGTAGGCGTAACGGGCCTTGAACCGCAGCGCCACCATGTCGCGCTCGGCGAGGTTGATGCCCGTCGACAGGGTTGCTTCGGTGAGCAGCTTCACGGTGATGTCCTGGCGGACCCCGATCTTCACGCGCGCCGCGTCCGCGATCAGCGCGGACGCCGACGCCGCCACCCACGCACCGTTCTTGTTGAAGAAGGTACGGAAACCGTTGAACGACTCGTCCCGGAAGATGGGGAAACCGTTGGCGTCACGCAGGTTCGCGACCTGGTAGCGCAACGCCAGCGACGACACCAGCGTGTCGGGCTGCCAGCCCGCCAGCGCGATCGCCTCCGCCGCCTGGTTCGACGCGCCGACGAGATCGTTCTCATTGGCCGTCCCCGCCGTCACCTCGAACGTCTGGCTGGCCGCCACCGCCGCCGGGAGCAGCGCCGGAGACACCCACGATGCGGGCTTGTCGACACCGAAGAGGACCGCCTGGTCGAGCTTCTTACCAATCGCCTGCCCGGCCTGGGCGGCGATGGTTCCGAGGATGTCGGCGGTCGCATCGTCGACCACGTTCTCGTGCACGGGGATGATGACCGCGATCTCCTCGGCGACCATGGTCCGGTCCTCCCAGGTCACCGCGGACTGCGGCTTCACGCCGTCTTCTTCGGTCGCCGACTCGCCGACCCACCCGGCTTCGGGCAGGGTCGCCAGCACCGGCAGGTGAGTGAGCTTGGTGCCCATAGACACCGTCGGGAATGCCTGCAAAACCGTCGACGCCTCGGTCGACGCGGCAAGCAGGTCGGAGGCGTACGCCTCCTGGATGAGGGACGCGACTTCGTCGCGCGAGATGTCAGCCATAGCGAGTGGCTCCTTTCAGGTCCCGCCGAGGTCGGCCCCTCGGACGGGTGGTTAGCCGCCGCGCCGCATCAGCCGCAGCGCCTCAGCGGCAGCGGCTTTCGGGTCGGCGGTCAGTGCGGCACCCGTGGTCCCCGACTTCAGGGACCTGGGTGGCAGCTTGGATTTCGGGGTGGGTCCGGCTGCCGTGCGGAAGCTCGGGTTTTGCTCGACCTTCGCCTTGATGGCGTCGGAGAGCTGGGTGGAGAAGTCGTCACCGGCCGGGTCGAGCTTGGACACCTGCTCCATGAAGGACCGTGAGTCGACGAGGGATTCGGCGTTGGCGCCGTGACGGCCCGCGAGCCGCAGGACGGCGTTCTCGACGGCGAGAGCGGTTTTCGAGGATCGCTCCGACGCGAGGTCCTTCGCGAGTTTGTCGGGGTCCACTTCGGCGTCCTCGATGCCGGCGGCCTTGAGGACTGCCTGCAACCGGGATTCCGCGGCAGCGGCTTTCGCCTCGGCCTGCTCGGCCTTGGTTTTGTTCGCCTTGCTGCGGCCCTCGTGCTTGCGGGCTTCGGCTTTCCAGTCGGTGTCATCGCCGCCGTCGCCAGAGGTTGGGGTCTGTGCAGACTCCGACCCTGGGGTGGGGGTCTCATCGGCGCCGGGGGTGACGTTGTTCTCAGGGGTGGCTTCATCAGCCATGTGGGGTTTCTCCTGCCATGCGGCGGTCGCCGACCGCCCCTGCGGGCGCGTCAGCATCAGGGATGCGGCTCTTGAAGCGCGAGCCACGAGCGCCTTCCCGCCTGCGCGGGGAAGTCTGTGTCAACGACGAAGCCCCGCAACCCTGGGGAGGGTGCGGGGCTTCTTGGGAGTTATAGGGGTGCTTACATCGCTGGCGGTGGATGGTCAGGCTTTGCCGGCGGGGTGCCGAATGTGCCGTCGGCGGGGATGGCGACCGCTGACGCAGTGTTCTCGATGCGGGCCTCCTGGCCCGGCCTGATCACCACCATCAGTGGGACATGCCTGTATGAGTCCTCCGTGAAGAAGGCCACCGCGCCCTCGGATGACCACCAGCCAGCCTTGACAGCACCCCATCCGGCGGCGCTTGCGACAGCGAACGCGGCATCAATGTCTGGCTTCACGGCGGTGCTCCTAGGACCATGCCGACGACCTCGGCGGTGGGTTGCAGATCATCAACCCGCATCCAGTGTAGCGACCCGGCCTGTATGAGTGGCAGGTTTCCACTGGCGTCGAGGCTGCCGGTCTGTCCGTCGATGAGCCGCACCCTCTTCGCCGCGGTCGCCGGGTCCTCGTACACCTCCCACGAGAAGATGTGTGCGCCACCACCGGCCTGAGGGGTCCAGTCGCAGGTGATCCAGCCGCGAGCGCCGACGTCCTGCTTGCCGAGCTCGCCCATGATCTGGCCTGGCGTCGACGGCGTAAAATTGCGGACCGATCCGCCCTTTTCGCGCCACAGCTCGCCGAACGAGTAGTGCTTGATCCTCGCGCGCAACGCGTCATTCCACCCCATGTAATCGGGGTATGCCGCTTTCAGATTCGGCGGGTACGCCATACGCGGCGGATCGTAGATGACCGCCGACCACGTCGAAGGGTACGACAACGGACTCGGCTTCTCGTTCGGCAGCGCGGTGACGTCGTAGCCGCGGGCGCGCAGCTCCAACGCCTGCACCACCCGCTGGCAGTTGACGTCATACTCAGGTGCCGTCCCGTACTTCGGGTTGGTGTTGACGATGTTCGCGTCGGCGCGCTTCAGCTTCCCGGCGGTGGTCGAGACGTCGATCCCATCGTTGATGCGAGGCAACTTCTGTATCGGGTCCGACTTCACCGCGGCCACCACTTTGGCCTTCATCTTCGCGGCCGCAGCCCGGCCCTTCTCCATGAACCGGGCGATGTCGGGCGCCGACGTCAACCCGGCATCCCGTGCCGCCCGATAGTCGTCCTCCCACTGCTCCACGTAGGGGGCTGGCTCGTAGGTGTCACCTGCGCGGACGGGGATGGCAATGCAGTGACAATGGTCGTGATATCGGTCGCCCTTCGCCGCATTCCCGCGCAACCGGCGATCCTTGGTGTCGCCAACATGCTTGCCTGCCCGCGCTGCCGCGCGGGCAGATGCGTAGACGGAGCGGTTGGCCCGCGCTTGGTCCCGCGTCAGGGTTCCCGCGGCGATCGCGCGCCGGTCTCCGACACTGATATCGACCGACCGGCCCACTACTCGCGTCGCGGCCGCCGACGACGTGTACACAGCACCACGCGTGGCGAGCATCCTGCAGAACCCGCACGCATTCGCCGACGCGTGCCGCGCCCACCGCACACCCTCTCGCTCGACGTTGAGCAGCACTGTGTCCCGAGACGCATTGAACAGGGCGCGTGTCGCCGCGCCCTGCAACGCCGGAATCACCAAATTCTGGGTGAGCGCCCACCGCGCATTCGCCGCCAACTGCTCGACCGGCGGCAGCGGAGCCGACTCCGGGTCGAACAGCGCCACGCCCGGCGCGGTTGGTGCGGTCGGCTGCTCCGCATACCACTGCGCAGTCAGATCGCCCGACGCCGCCAGGAACGACGCCGCCAACTCCGGGTACGCCTCCGTCACGAACGCGTACTGCTCCGCAGGGGACAGCCGATCCAGCCGCGACAACAACTTCTCGACGCCAACCCCGAGCTTGCGGGCCAGCTCGGCGAGCAAACCCTGAAACTCAGGGACTGCTTGCGGCACCATCAACCTCGGCGGCAGCATCGGCCACAGCGGTCTCCGGCGCCGGCGGGACCGGAGCAGCAGGCTGCGCCAGCAGCCGATCCACCAACGACCCCGCAGCCCCGGCACGCATCCGATCCCGGATGCCCTTGACCTGCTGCTGGGTCATGCCCGGTACCAGCGAGACGAGCTCCTCGATCGGCACCCCCGCCGCGGCCAGCTTCGTCACACCATCGACAACCGCGCCGAACGCGCGGGCCTCGGTATCGCGCCACACCACCTCGGCTGCCGAATCACCCGCGGTCGCAGGATCGCCGTCCATCTCGGCAGCCAGGCGCAGCACCTGCTCCCACGACTCGCCGAAGCTGTCCCGCTTCGCCTGCAACTTGCGTTGCTGATTCGCCTCCGCCGCAGCCAACGCCTCCGCGCTGACGTTGACCATCTTGCCGGTCACCTGCGACGGCGAAATCTGGGCGCGCATCGCGACATGCTGGATCATCTCGTCGAGCACAGAGTTGTACGGCTCCATCGCCGCCGGTGGCAACGACTGGGCCTTGACGTCCGGATCATCGAACGTCAGGATCTGCGACGCCGCAGCCTTGAGGATTGCGTTCCGGGCGGCTGTCCACCCGGTGATCACCCACTGCGGGCGAGCACCGAACCGCGACACCAGCATCCGGTCCATGGCCACATGGTTGATCGCCTGCTGATCCCGGATCAGTGGGGCGACCTCGCCCACGATCTCCCCATCGGCGTCACGGCCGTTGACGAACCGCACCACCGGGCACACATCGCGGCCACCATAAGTGGCCCCATGCGCGACGGGGTCCCCAACCATGCGCGCTGAGATCGGCGACGTCGCCGACGACGTCTCGACACCCAACACCGGCCCGAGATCGAGGTCGTAGTAGTACTCGTCGTCATAGAGGCGGCCCCGACGTCGCTGCTCACCGGCAGGCTCGGTGGTCCATATCTCCATCGCGAACTCGGGCCACTCGTCGCCGACGGGATCGTCGTACGCCGTCAAAATCTGCTTGGGCGAGCGAGGATTGATCACAGGCCCCGCGTCCGAGCGGACCACGGTCACATAGGCGGCGCCGTAGGTGAGCGCCGGCACATGCACCAGCGCCTGGCGGGCATCCATCCGATTCCGCTGCCACATCGACCACGCCGGATCGTTCTCCTGCGCCAGCGCATCCCGATACCCGATCACCGACAGGTTCTGCGCGAAGCTGTCGACCACCAAGCCCAGAACGTTCTTCACCGACAGGCGCGCAATCTCCTTGACCTCCGCGCTCGCACCCTCCGGTACAGCCGGCACGCCGCGCAAACCATTGTGGTACCCACTGATCCGGTCCATGCGGCCACGCTCAGTGAGACGAAGACGCCACATCGCGCCGATGATCTCGGAGACACCACGCTCATCCAGCATGCGGCCCCCTCTCAGGCGAACGACGCACTCGCACCGGCGCTCACACGCTCCCCAGCGGCGGCCGCCAACGCCAACGCCACAGCCATCACAGGCGCGTTCTGCGTCGACGCCTTCAGATCGAATGTCCACGCCGCGCCATCACGGCTCAGCTTCCTGCGCGCTCCCGCAACCGAATCCGCGAGAGCCCGCGATCCGTCATGCGACAGCCAGCCCGCCGAAACGCCCTCCACGAGGAGTTCACACCCACGAGCCACATCACCCGACGACGCAGCCTTCACATCCACCCGCTTCGCCCGCAACATCGACGACAGCGGGGCAGCAGCGCCATAGTTCGGCACCCACACCGGAGTGCGCCGGGACGCGTGCCCCGCAATCCACTCAGCCACCGCATCGAGACGGACATGCGCGGACACCTCCTCGACATGGCGGGACTCGCCAGACACCCAGCACGCCACCACCGAAAACTGGCCGTCGTAGGCGGCCACACCAAACGAGTCCGGCGCCACGCGCCGGGCCGGGCCCTTACCGGCAAGTGCCTCCCATTGGGCGGCCTGCACGATCGACTCCCCACGAACATCGGTCCACACGCCGAGCCCCTCCCGCAGGAACGACTCAGGTGACAGCTTGCGGCGCAATCGCAGAATCGACTCCCGCGGCGTCCGATGCGGAAACGACGGATTCGCGCGCCGCCACACATCCTCCGAGTTCGGGTCCGCGCCCGCCTCCGCACCGAACTCAATCCACGCGCCGTCACGCAGCTTCCCCGCCCACGCCAACTCGCGCATCCGCGTGAACGCCTCCGACGGATCAGTCGGCTTCGGCGGCGTCCCCAGGTAGAACGCCAGGCCGAACCGGGACACATTCATCGTCGCCGTCATCGCATCCACGGCGTTCTCTGTCATGATCTGCGCCTCGTCGGCGACGATCACATCCACACCCGGGATGCCGCGACCGAAGCCCCGCTCACGCGCACCGAACAGAATCCGCGACCCGTTGCGGAACCGAATCTCCTCGGTGCCCGATCCGGTGAACGTCTGCTCGATATACGGCGCCACCCGCAGGCGTTCAGAGAACGCCAGCATCGACAAGAAAGTCTCACCGTGAGTGCGCGCATGATGCGCGGACCACACCGTCAACAACCCCGGGCGGACAATGCTCAACCCGAAAATCAGGCCAGTCATCCAGTGCGTCTTGCCTGCCTGCCGGCACACCGACATTCCGACCCCGTCGACTGCGGCCGCCATCTTCCCATCGGCGCGTTTCGCCAACGCGAGACGCCCCGCCTGGGTCTGCCACGGATCGAACGACAACCCCAACTTCACCCGGCACGCGTTCTCCACCGCCGGCCACATCGTCGAAACAATGCCGACTGGGGCGACAACCTTACGGGCAACCTCGCTGAGCTTGGGTGACTCAGAGAGTGTCGGGGTCCCAGGCTTCATCGTCGACAATGGCGCCCTCGGCGTCTTCCTTGTCCGCCTGCGCCTGCTTCGCCTCCAACGCCTGGATGTCCTTCGAGATGATCGCCAACTGCCGGTGCAGGGCAGCCTTCGCCGGCCCCTTCTCCTCCGGCAGCGACGCCACGATGTCGCGGCGCTGCGCCCGCAACACCTCCAGATAGTCACCCGACTCGATCGCCTCAGTCAGCGTCAGTGGCTTGGGCTTACGGACCCGCGGCCTCTCGCTCGGTGCGACCACACGAAGAGGCTTCTTGGACGCTACGGCCATCGGTATCACCTCGAATCATATTGTCTACCAACACTATTGGAGTGCTGAAAACCGTTTCGGGACAACACATTTGGCGAGGCCCACGAAAGGGGAAAGGAAAAAACGGTACAGGAAAAAGGGGCGTGAATAGATCGCGCCTATGCCGTGAGCTGCGGGAGAAGGCGGTACGGAGACCCCCCGGTGGGGGGTCATGCGAGGAGGAGTAGTTGCTCTCCTCCGCCTCGGGCTCCCTTGGTTGCGTTGCAGATGAAGTGTGCTGTCCGGCAGTTCGCGGGTTCGTGGGTGCCGCCTGCTGCGAGAGGGATGATGTGGTCGACGGTCGGAGCTTTCGGGTGTGGCACGGCCTTGGTCGGGTCGGTCTTGCGGCCGCATAGGTGGCAGCGGTAGGCGTCAGCCTCGAACACCAGCCGTCGGTGCACATCCTCCCTGTACGCACCTCGCTTGCGGGCGCGGCGCCTTTCCTTATGGAGCGCACTCACCTCTCGCTTCCTGATCGCCTTGCACTCGGTCGAGCAGGTTAGGTCGTGGTTCCATGTCGTGAAGTGTGTTCCGCATACGCGACACGGTCCGGACTGCCATACGATTGACCCTCGCACGTGCTGCGGCGTTCGTCGGACCTGAGGTGGCGCAATGTAGGGCACGACCGCGGTTCCGTATCGCTCACGACGGCGGCGGGTTGCGGCCGCGACAGCCGCTTCGGTGGCGGCCGGCTGGGCCAGCGCTTGCCGGCACTGTACACTACAGCACGGTCTGCCCCGAGGCTTGCGGTGCACGGCATAGGCAGTGCCACACACCTCGCACGTTAGGTGGTGTCGCTTGCCGCGCTCTCGCTGCCAGCGGTATTGGCACTTGCTGCATCGTGAGAACTTGACGTGTGCCGGTTGATCGCAACCAACGGTTGTGCACATACGCTGCGACATAGCCGATCTCCCGAATCGGTTAGGCCCCGGAATCGCAGCGTTGGAGCGCTGGCCGGGGCCGTTCATGTTGGTGTTGCTATTCGGTTGTTTGTTCCGGGGTCACCACGTCCGAGCCGTCTCGAACACCCTCAGGGCGGCGCCGTTTCCGGTTGGCGTCTTGTCACTCTTGGCCCGGTTGCACGCCCGGTGGCCGGCCTGTTTGTTGTCGAGGGTGTCGGACCCTCCGGCGCTGATCGGCACGATGTGGTCGACGACGTAGGCCATGGGGTCGAGGTGGTTGGTGATGTTGTAGTCGATGGGTTGGCCGCAGATGCCGCACGGGGGTTGATTGCGGGCGATTTGTCGGCGATGCCGGTCGCGGATAGCTGTGTTGCGGGTGCTCATCGGGTCGTGTCCGGGGTGTCGTCGCGCAGTCCTAGCCGTGCTGCGATGCGTGCCGGCTGGTGGCGCCACCAGTTGATGGTGTCGAGGTGGGCGTGGGCTGGTTGGGCGCGCGATAGGCATGCGGTTGGGCACGTGGTTGGGTCGATGACGATGCGTCGCGGCGGGGCGCTCACCGGTGCCGCCACCGGTTTGCGGATAGTACGTCGGCTTGGGGGATGGCGCCGAGTAGGTGGTTGGCGACCGCGAGGATCGCGAGTCTGGTGAGTAGTGGGTGGGTGGTGCGGGCGCGGATGGCGCCGTCGGTCAGCATCTCTCCGGCGGGGCAGAGGATGTCCCACGCGATGACCCCTGCTGTGAGGAGTGTCCAGCCGTGGTGTGCACGCACTGTGAGTCCATCCTCTCTCGCACGAACATCGGATGTATGCCCGTTGCGCCGGCCTGATTCCTGGAGGGAAGTCCTTGTCGGGCGGGGCGAAGCGGTCCCCGGTCGTCCAGGTCACCCTGTCGGAATCGGTGAGGGACACGCTCGCTGAGCGTGCCAAGGAGTCCGGCATGTCGGTGTCCCGGTATGCAAGGCGTGTCCTGGAACAGCATCTGGCGGGGTGACGCCACCGGAAAGGGCGATGGCGGCAACTCCCTGATCCTGGGTGCTGACCGCCTACGGCGCCAGCCTATCAGAAAATCTGAACCGCGCAGGTCAATGGCTTTCTGCAGCCTTCTTCCGGCTTTCTGCAGCCTTCTTCTGTCCTTCTTGGTGTGCGCGCAGGACGTCACCGAGCGCGTAGGTCCATGGGTCTTCGTTGCTGGCGCGGGCGCCGGCGAGGAGTCCGCGGCGCCGGAGTTTGTCGACGCGTTGCCGGGTGAGGCCGCGTCCGGCGTCGCCGAGTTTGCGGGCGATGCGTTCGGCTTCGAGGGCGGTGACGCGTTGCCGGTTGGCGGCGTCGACGCGGGCTTGGCTGACGGTGTAGGCGGCTTCGCGTTCGCCGAGCATGTGGGCGCATTGGTCGATCTCGTGGCACAGGTGTTCCCAGTGCGCCATCCCGGTGTCCATGAGCATGAGGGCGAACCGGTTGCGGGTCAGCCACGTGCCGCAGCCGGTGATGGTGTCGCCACCTGTGTATCGGAGGTGCCGTGTTTCTTCGATGTCGCGGACCGCGGCGACGAGGGTGGCTTTGAGTGCGTCGAGTGCGTCGGCGATGTGCAGCGGGTATGGGGGTCGGGAGTCCGGTTGTGGCCGGCGGGTGATCGCTCCACGCGGGCCTGGTAGCCGGGTTTGTCCGGTGAGGGCGATCGCGAATTCGCGTTCGATGGTGGGCAGGTCGGCAAGCTTCTGGGCCAGCTCGTCGACCTCGGCGCGGGAGGGGAAACGCTGGGAGTCGCTCACACATACCTCCACTCGCGGGTTTGTCGGCTCATCGCTCCCTCAGATGGGTGGTGTGCCACGCCCCGCATGGGCAGTGGTAGACGCGGCACGGGCAGGGTCCGGGTTTGGGGGTGCGCCACCGTTTCCGCATGGCGGCTTCGGCGTGGTCGCGGGTGGGGTGGGCACGTTTGCGGGGCGTCGGGCAGGTCATGATTCGCGTCGCGGCCGGCCTCGGGTGGGGGTGATGACGCCCATCGCGATCAGGTCGCAGAGCACCGTGTCTGGGTCGGCGTCGACGGCTTCGGCGATCTCGGTCACGGTGTCGTCGGTGAGGGGGATGTTGTGGGCTGCGGTGTAGGCGTGCCATTTTCCGACGGCGAGTTGGCGGCGGGCGACTGGCGGTGACAGATGTCCGCGGGTTTTGGTGTCGGGGGTCATCGTGTTGCTCCTGGCATGGTAGTCCCGGGGCTGGCCCGTGGAATGTAGTGGCCGTCCGCACCTTTTTGTGCCTGGCATTTCGTCGGGTTTCCGATGAGGGCTACGCGCACTCGCTGGGTGGGGTGGAATCGGGTGAGCGCGGGCCGGTGCGATGTTTCCACATCGGGCCAGGCGGGGATCGCGGCGATTTCGCTTTGCACCACGACGACGTCGTGCCGTGGTTGCGCCCACAGTGTCCTGCGGCCGTCACGGTCGGTGCCCTCGGTGGTCATGGACACAATTCCACAGTGTACGTCGTAGGGGTTTCGGGGGATTTTCCCGCGAATGATCGTGTGGATCATCGGGTTTCCTGTTCGGTGATGAGGATTTCGATGGGCACGTGCTTCCAAGACCTCCGGTTCACGATCGACCAGATCGTCGCCTGCGACACGCCATATTCCGCGGCCAATGACCGCTGAGTACGACCGCTGCGATACCGCGACACAATCTTGCTGATCTGCCATTCCGATAGCTTCGCTGCCGGTGTTCGACTACCTTTTGCGTTGTTACTCCGACCTCGCGAACAACGATCGTGCGCGTTATCGGAGTGTGTGCCAAGTTCCAGATGGGCCACCTCGACGCATATCGGGTTGTCGCATTTGTGCCTCAGGATCAACCCGTCCGGGATCGGTCCGTGCACAGACTCCCAAACCACTCGGTGAGCCTGGTGGAGACGAGGTTTCCCGTTCTCCCGTATGCACACTCGGGCATGCCCACCCCTGCTGGAGCAGGCTTTGCCCTGATACTCAAGGCAGCCAGACGCCGCCCGAATCGAGTTGGCCCGGATGCGGATGTGCGCGGCGGGGAGGATGGCTGCGCCACCATGTAGAGGGTCGCCGTGAACCCGCCACCGGCGGTAGTGAGTTTCGCACCAGCCACGCGTGCGGCTCTGCCGCGTGCATCCATCAATCTGACAGTTCATTCGACCTCCACTATTTCGATCTCGATGCGCGGCCGTGCTCGGTCGATGTGGATGTGGGGGTTGGCGGTGGTGACGTGGGTGTGGTCGTCGTCGTCGAGGTGCCCGTGTTTCACGAGTGCGTCGAGTGCGGCTTTGGTGAATGGGGCGAGGCTGTCGACGTCGCGGCGGCGTTGGTCGGGGGCCCACCAGGTGATGTCGATGGTGACGGGGTGGTCAAGGTGGCCGAGTCGTGCGGTGTGTGCGGCGGCCCACACGAGGGTTTCGGCGTGCTGTTTCGCGGCGCGGACCTGGGTCCAGTGGGCGCGGCGTTGCTCGTTGAGGGTCATGGGTGGGCGGCGGGCCTCCACGACGAGCAGGTGGGTGGTCATGAAGTGGCTCCTTCACGGTTTGATGCGGGACTGGTAGGCGGCCCAACGGCAGGTGATGGTGCCGGTGCCTCCGGTGCGGTTCTTCGCGACGATCAGTTCGACATCCCCGGGCTGTCCGTCGGGGTGGTGCAGCAGGATCGCGACATCGCAGTCCTGCTCGATCGATCCGCTCTCGCGGAGGTCGTCGAGTCGGGGTGCGCGTTTTTCGCCGGCGCTTCCCCGGTTGAGCTGGCAGGCGATCACGATCGCCACATCGAGGTCCATGGCGAGGACCTTCAGGGCTCGCGACATGGCGCCGATCTGTTCGTGGCGAGGCGCTTTCAGGGCTCCTGGACGGAGCAGTTGGAGGTAGTCGACGAAGACGACGGCGAGGTCTCCGTGGGTGCGTTTGAGGGTGCGGCACACGCTTGCCACGTATTCGACGCCGATGTCGGCATTGTCGACGAGGTGGAGTGGCATCGTCCGGTAGGTGTCTCCCCATTCGGCGATGCGTTCGCGGTTGTGGTCGTCGAGGGTGCGTGTGGTGATCTGCTTGTATTCGGCTTCGGCGCCGGCGGCGACGATGCGGGAGGTGATCTCGATTTCGCCCATTTCGACGGAGAAGATCACTGCGCGGTGGTCGTTTTCGGCAGCGTGGAGAGCGATATTCGCGCCGGCGAGACTTTTCCCTCCGCCGGGTCTGGCCCCTATGACGTAGGTGCGGCCGCGGTGGAGGCCGCCGGCGAGCTTGGTGTCGATGGCGGGCCAGGGCGTGGGGATGGGTTTGGCTCGGGGTGTGATGGGGCCGGTGGTGTGGTCCCACCAGCGGTCCCAGGCGTCGGCGAAGTCGTGGACTTCGGTGGGTGGGTTGGCGCCGTCGAGGCGGCCGAGTTCACCGTGGGTGTTTTCGAGGGCGACGGAGTAGGAGTCGCTGCTGCCAAGGCGTTCGAGGGCGCCGCGGAGGGCGTCTTCGAGGCGCCGCAGGCGGCCGAGTTCGCGGACGTGGTGTTCGGCATCGCGGATGCGGGCGATGGGCCAGGACAGGCCGGTGAGGGTGTCGAGGTTTTGTCGGAGGACGATGTCGCCGCCTGCGCGGGCGAGGATGGCGCGGGGTGTGGTGGGTTGTCCGTCGGCGCGGCACGCAGCTGCGTATGCCCAGATTTTCGCGTTCCATCCGGTGAGGTCCTCGGGTTGGATGCGGTCGATGAGGTCGGCGTCGGGGTTGGTGATGGACAGGATCGTGGAGACGAGGATTTTCTCGTCGTCGAGGGATGGCGCGATCGTGCGCTGTGGGGCCCTAGAATGGCCTGGGGTGGATGGATGTACCCCGGGGGCGGGAAAGTCGCTCTGCGGCGCAGTGAGGGGGCCGGAGCGGGTGGTCATGCTCATGCGCTGAACCGCCGTTGCAGGATTTGGGTGAGGTTTTCGTGTTCCTCGTCGATCCAGCGGCGCACCTCGGACAGCACCCACGCCACCCGGTCGAAGTTGTCGCCGGTGTCGTCCGGCCACCGGATCACCGGCTCACACCCCGTCAGATTTTTGAGCTCGACGATGTCACCGGACTGCCAGCAATGGCGCAGGAACTCGATCGGGGTCGGCGTCTCGGTCTGGTCGTCATCGAATCGGGACTGATTCAGCCATGTCGCCGGATGTGGGATGAACCGCGCTTCGGAGTCCTGAACCGACTCCGCGTAGCGACGGGTGACGTCCATGAGCCGATCGATGTCGATATCGACTTTGGCGAACGCTTTCGCTGCGGCGCCCTTGCCCACCTTGCGTGGGTACACCGACCACCACTGCTCGAAGACTGCCGGGTATCGCTCCATCGACGCAGTCGATGAGGGAGTTCTTTTATATGTCTCTGTCTCTGTCTCTGCTACGTTTTCGCTAAGCGACTCGCTAGCGAGTTGGTAGGTGGTGTTTCCGCTGGTAGAAGGCGAATCGGAGGCCAAAGAGGTCGCATCATGACGAGCATCATCGGCGTGTCGCATCTCGGCGTGTCGCGAATCCTGCCTCTCGTCTGCGTCCGGCCGGGATTTGGCTACGTTTTCGCTAAGCGACTCGCTAGCGAGTCGCTTAGCTTTTGCTTGCCCACCCTTCTGACCATTGAGTTTGTTACGTCGAGACCGCGCCTCAACCTCCGCCCGAGTGTCCTGGTGCGCCACGAAATCATGAATCAACCACCCTCCCTCCACCTCGACCAGAGACGGGCGTGACGGGTCATTCGTAGCCAGTTCCATCAGCACCTCCACTCCCCACCTAGCGGCCGCGTAGCGACTCGCCAGAAAGCCGTCTGTGAGTTGCTTACGGCTCCACAGCGTCGCTTCCACCAGGCACCGGAATGCCGCATCGGACAACGGCATGATCTTCGGGTTGTCAGGGAAATCGATATCGAACCGGCCGTACAGCCTTCTGTCCTTTGCCATCACGCACACTCCTGCACAACCGCACTCTGTTGCGCGAACCACACCGACCACGTCGCCTCACGCGACCGATCAAGCCGCCGATCCACCGCCACCGACTCCGACAACGCATCCAAGAATTGGACACGGTCCCCTGTGTCCAATGCCTTCGCCATCACATCCAGCAGCACCTCCACCTGGTCGAGCATCCGAAGCTCGGCCTCCGTTGCTCTCACGCCGTCTCCTGGTTGGTCAGCCATTCGTCCCATGTCTGTCGCCGTGAATCCCGCAACCGCACCAGCACATCGAGGTGCCGGCGCCGCAACTCGGCGTCGTCGTCGCCAGTGGCATCGAGGATCAACCTGTCCAGCAGGATCGACTCCTGAATCAAGGCGGCCTCCGCGGCCGTCAACGGCGCTGTCATCACGCCTCCTTCGGTTGTGTCTTGCCGCGCATCGCCTCAACCATCGTTTTGTCGGGAGCGTTGCGAGGCGATCTGGATGTGGACAGGGCGTCGTCGTAGAGCCCGTTTCTGATCTCGGCTTCGGCAAGTTGAGGCCGCGGTACATTTC